>JBDLTZ010000017.1:0-18734 GCA_039805565.1 Chloroflexota bacterium
TATGACACCGGACACGCCGCTTGTGAGACACTGAACGCTACGCGCGCTATGCGACGTGGTACGCCAGCACGACGAGGTCGTGGCACGCGCCGTAGCGGTCGCGGGCGTGGTGGCTGAAGGAGCCCTCGATGCGGAAGCCGAGGCGCTCGAAGATCGCCACGCCCGAGCGCTGTCGCTCCATCACCTCGATGATCACCTTGGCCACCCCCAGGTCGCGGGCCGACTCGAAGATTGACTCGGCCAGCGCCGTGCCCAGGCCACTGCGCCGCCAGCAGTCGCTCACAATCAGTTGGATGTCGCCGACGTGGCTGGACCAGCCGGGGAGCCGGCGCACCGCGGCGTAGCCCACGATATCGCCGTCGTCCGTCACGGCGACCAGCTGCCGCCAGTTCTCGGCCAGGTAGGCGTTGACGAGCCGTGTGATGATCTCGGGCCGCTGGAGATCATCCTCCAGGTACTTCCAGTCGTCCTCGGGTAGCGCACGCCCGAAGGCCAACAGCGCGGCGCCATCGGTCTCGGCGATCGGCCGGATAGTCACGCTCCTGCCGTCGCGCAGCGTCCTTTCTGTGGCCGCCTCCATGCGCTGAAACATAGGCCCGCCTCCTGTTGTCGTCACTCGTCCCGCTCCACCAATGCTGTTATTCCACCATTAAGGATCACTATAACACACGTGGTTACGTCAAAGTTACGCCCGCAGGATGTCGCAGATTCTGCCACCGCCGTGCGGTGGTGTATCTATCCTACACCGGTTGCCGCCCGTAGAAATTAGAGGATAGTTACGCGGCGTGGCCGGTTCACAATAGCGCGATGTATCTCCCTTGTGTAAGATGCTATACTAGCGGCATCGCATCCAAAGCAATCCGACCAGACACGGCGCGACGCGTGTCCTCTTATCAGGCGGCCGAGGCTCACGCCCACGGCCTGGTTTTGCCGTCCGTAGGCGCCGCGGGCTGCGGCGCGACAGACAAGCCCTGGGAGGAGGTCGATGATGACGACGAGCAGTTCTCGCGAGGTTGTCGTGCTCAGCGGCGTCCGCACGGCGATCGGCACATTCGGCGGCGGACTCAAGGACATCCCGCCCACCGACCTGGCCGCCGCGATGGTGCGCGAGGCGGTGTCCCGCGCCGGCGTCGAGCCCGCCGAGGTTGGCCACGTGGTGTTCGGCAACGTGATCCACACCGACGTGCACGACCACTACCTGGCGCGCGTGGCCGGGGTGAAGGGCGGCCTACCGGTGGAGACGCCGGCGCTCACCCTCAACCGCCTGTGCGGCAGCGGCCTCCAGGCGGTGGTCTCGGCCGCCCAGAGCATCATGCTGGGCGACGCGGACTGCGCGGTGGCCGGCGGCGCTGAGAATATGAGCCGCAGCCCCTACCTCGCGCCGGCCATGCGCTGGGGCGCCCGCATGAACGACGCCAAGCTGGTGGATGTGATGGTGGGCGCGCTCTCCGACCCGTTCGACGACTGCCATATGGGCGTGACCGCCGAGAACGTGGCCAAGCGCTGGGAGATCAGCCGCGAGGACCAGGACCGGCTGGCGGTGGAGAGCCACGCGCGCGCGTCGGCGGCGATCGCGGCCGGGCGCTTCAAAGACCAGATTATGCCGGTCGAGGTGAAGGTCAAGGGCGGCACGGCGCTGTTCGATACCGACGAGAACGTGCGGCCGGACTCGAGCATGGAGAAGCTGGCGAAGCTGAAGCCGGTGTTCGATAAGACCGGCACCGTGACCGCCGGCAACGCCTCCAGCATCAACGACGCCGCCGCCGCGGTGGTGCTGATGGAGCGCGGCGTGGCCGAGCGGCGCGGCCTGCGCCCCATGGGCCGCCTGGTGGCCTACACCCTGGCAGGCGTCGAGCCCAAGTACATGGGCATCGGGCCGGTCCCGGCGGTGCGCGCGGCCCTCGAGCGGGCCGGGCTCGGCGTGGGCGACATCGATCTCTGGGAGGTCAACGAGGCCTTCGCCGCCCAGGCCCTGGCCGTGGCGCGCGATCTCGAGCTCCCCCCCGAGAAGACCAACCCCAACGGCAGCGGCATCTCCCTCGGCCACCCGATCGGAGCCACCGGCTGCATCCTGACCGTCAAGGCCCTCTACGAGCTCCAGCGGAGCGGCGGGCGCTATGCCTGCGTGACAATGTGCATCGGCGGCGGCCAGGGGATCGCCGCGATCTTCGAGCGGATGTAGCAGTATGGCGCGGCGGGCCGCGCCCTACCGCCGCACGCCGCGCCGCAAGGGGAGGTACGAGATGAGACGTCTGGATGGCAGGACGGCAATCGTGACCGGCGCCTCGCGGGGGATCGGGCGGGCCATCGCCGTCGAGCTGGCGCGCGAGGGCGCCAAGGTGGCGCTAAACTTCCAGCACAACCGCGCCATGGCCGAGGAGGTCGCGGCCGTGATCCAGGAGATCGGCGGCGAGTGCATGCTCGACCAGGCCAACGTGGCTGACCCGGACCAGGCGCGCGCGATGGTCAAGAAGGTGGTGGACACCTGGGGCCGGCTCGACATCCAGGTGAACAACGCCGGCATCACGCGCGATAAGTCGCTGCGCAAGATGACCGACCAGGAGTGGCTGGACGTGATCCAGACCAACCTCAACGCGGTCTTCTTCTGCACCACCGCCGCGATGCAGCCGATGGTCGAGCAGAAGTTCGGACGGATCATCAACATCAGCTCGATGAACGGCCAGACCCACGCCTTCGGCCAGGCCAACTACGCGGCCAGCAAGGGCGGCATCATTGCCTTCACGAAGACTGCCGCCGTCGAGCTGGCGAAGTTCGGCATCACGGTCAACGTTGTGGCGCCCGGCTTCACCATGACCGACATGCTCTCCAAGGTGCCCGAGGAGTACCAGAACCAGATCAAAGCCCGCATCCCGCTCGGCCGCTTCGGCACGCCTGAGGAGGTGGCACGAGCGGTGATCTTCCTGGCCGCCGACGGCGACTATATCACGGGTCAGCAGATCAACGTGAACGGTGGGGCGTATATGTGAGCGCCGCGTGCTGAGTACTGAGTGCTGAGGACTTGGTACTCAGCACTCAGTACTCAGCACTGGATGGTCACTTCGTGGTCTTCGTGAGGATCTCCTGCACGCTCTCGGTGTAGCCCTGCCACACCTGCAGCATCTCCTTCGCGAGCCGGCTCTGGGTGTTGATCGCATCCTCGACGGCCTGCTCGGCCGAGCCCCGCAGGCTGCGGCTGTAGTTCCAGTTCTTCAGCACGACGTCGTAGGCCATGTCGGTGCTGGTCACCAGGAGGTCATTCCAGGCGCGGGCAGACTTGCCGATCACATCCTGCGCGCCGCTCACCTGCTTGCGGAACGTCTCGTCGACGGTATGATTCGTAGTCACGGTGGTGGACTCCTTTCTGGAGTGTCCCTGCCCTTCTAACGTAGCTCGCGGAGGACGCCAGCGGCTCCTTGAGCTGAAATATCATCGCTGATAGGCCCTATGGTAGCGCCACGAGTTACAGATGAGTTCCAGCCGGCCTACGCCACGCCCGTGCCCGGCAGCGTCGTCGCCGCCCGCCTCGCGCCCCCCGCGCAGCAGGCGCGCATCCTGCCGCGCCCGCGCGTCGACCGGCTCCTGGCCGGCGCGGCCGACTTCCCGCTCACCCTGGTGCTGGCCCACGCCGGCGCCGGCAAGACCACAGCCCTCGCGGCGCTCGCTGCCCGCGGCGGCTGGCCCGCTGCCTGGCTGCGCATGACCCCCGACGACACCCCCGCCCTGCTGCTGGCACACCTCGCGGCCTGCTTCGCCCCGTGCGCCGCGCTCGACCAGGAGCCCATCGCGGCAGCCCTCGCGCAGGTAGGGGCCGACCCTCAGCGCCGCTGGACGCCGGCGGCCCAGACCGCGCTCGAGCTGATCGCCAACCAGCTCGCGGCCGCGCTCGGCGACGACACGCTGCTGGTGCTCGATGACTACCACCTGGCCGACGAGCGCCCCGAGCTGCGCGCCGCCGTCGAGCAGCTCCTCGCCAACCTGCCACCCCGCCTCCACCTGCTCGTCGCCTCGCGTGCTGTCCCGTCCCTGGCCGCGCTCCCCACAGCCCAGGCCCGCGGCGAGGCGCTGCGGGTCGGCGCGAACGAGCTGGCCTTCACTCCAGAGGAGGCCCGCGCACTGTTCGCGCTCTACGACCGCCCCGCGCGCCAGGATCTCTCAGATCTGACCGCCGCCTGTCGCGGGTGGCCCCTGGCCCTCCAGCAGATGGCCGCCGAGGCGCCGCCCGAGAAGGGTGACCCGCTCGCGGCCATCGCGCCGCGGCTCGACGCCTACCTCGAGCGCGAGGTGCTCGCCCCACAGCCCGCGCCAGTGCGCGATCTCCTGCTGCGCACAGCCCTGCTCCGCTGGCTCGACCAGGACGCCTGCGCGGCCGCGCCGGCCCTCGCCGAACTGCTCGGCTCCTGCCCCGAGCTCGACCGACGCGCGCTGTTCATCGAGACCGATAACGGCCGCCGCGCCTACCAGCCGCTGTTCCACGCCTTCCTCCAGCGCGCCGCGGCCCGCGCGGCCGATGCCCCTGACCTGCACGCGCAGTTCGCCCAGCACTACCTCGCGCGCGGCGACCTGGCTGGGGCCTTGCACCATCTGCTCGCCGCCGGCGCGTGGGAGCACGCCGCCGACACGCTCGAGCTCAGCCTTGCCCAGCCGATCGATGCCGACCACGCGGCCGAGGCGATCGCCTGGATCCAGGCGCTCCCCGAGGAGCAGCGCCGCCGCCCGGGGCTCCTCGAGGCGCGCGCCGCCGCCGAGCGCAGCGTCGGTCACTTCGAGCTCGCACTTCGCCTCTACCGCCAGGCCGAGGAGTCCTACGACCGCCGCGGCGACATCGGGGGGCGCGTCCGGGCTCTGCGCGGCCGCGCCGAGGTCTACCTCGACACCGTGCAGCCGGCGCCAGCCGTTGCGTTGCTCAAGCAGGCGCTTAAGCTCATGCCGCGCGACGGGCACGCCGAGCGGGCTGAGATCCTGCGCCTCCAGGCGGAGAACTGGGCCAACAGCGGCCGTGCCGACGTGGCCATGATCCTGGAGGCTGCCGCCGCCCGCGAGCAGCGCGCCAGGATTGCCGGCGAGAGCGTGAGGCAGGACCACGCCCTGCCCACCCCCAGCTCCCCGGCCGATCTCCCCCCGCGCCTGCTGCTGCGCGCCGGCCGCCTCCACGAGGCCCGCCGCCAGCTTGAGACTGCCCTCGGGCTGGAGCAGGAGCACGAGCCGCACCAGGCCCTGCTCCTCCACCGCGAGCCGATCCTGCTTCTGTCGCTGATCTACGCCTTCCTCGGCAGCGGCGCGCGCGCGGTGGCCATGGCCCGCCGCGGCCTGCTCGAGGCCCAGCGCAGCGAGTCGCCCCTCACCGAGGCCGTGGCCCTCATGCGCCTCGGCCACGCCACCCAGCTCGTCGCCCCGCTCGACGAGGCCGCCGCCGAGCACTACCGTCAGGCGCTGGACCTGATCCACGCCGTGGGAGTGGCCCGCACCCGCGCCGAGGCCTACCTGGGGCTCACGCTCCTCCACGGCCACGCGGGCAGCCTCGGCGCCGCCGAGGCCGAGGCCCGCGAAGGGCTGCTGGTGGCCGAGGCCGCCGGCGACGAGTGGACCGCCGCGCTCCTCTGGCTCGCCCTGGGCGGGGCGGCCGTCGCCGCCGGCGACACCCGCGCCCCCGAGTGGCTCGAGCATGCTCGCCAACGCTTCTGCCGCGGCGGGGACCACTACGGCGAGGCGGCCGTGGCACTCTGGGCCGCCCGCTGGCACCTGCTCGCCGGGAGCGCCGAGGCCGACCGTCACATCCAGCTGCTGCTCACCCTCTGCGAGCGCCACGGCTACGACGGGCTGCTCACCAGTCCCACGCTCTTCGGCCCGCGCGACCGAGCCGCGCTCCTGCCCATCCTGCTGCGCGCCCGCGCCCTCCCCGGCCGACACGCCGCCTACGCCCAGGCGCTCCTGCGCCAGGCCTTCCCCTCGATCGCCGACGACGACGCGATCGAGAGCTACCACCCGGGCTACACTCTCCGCGTCCAGATGCTCGGCAGCTTCCGCGTCTGGCGCGGCCCGCGCGAGATCCACGCCCGCGACTGGCAGCGCGAGAAGGCCCGCCAGCTCCTCCAGCTCCTGCTCACCTTCCGCGGCACCTGGCTCCAGCGCGAGCAGATCTGCGCCTGGCTCTGGCCCGAAAGCGACCTGGCCGCCGCCGAGCGCCAGTTCAAGGTGACGCTCAATGCCCTCAACACCGCGCTCGAGCCGCAGCGCCCGCCGCGCACCGCGCCTTTCTTCATCCGCCGCCAGGGGCTGGCCTACAGCTTCGCACCCTCCTACGGCTGCTGGATCGACGTGGACGAGTTCGAGCTACGCACTGCCACACAGCCCCCCGCCGACGAGGATGTAGCCCTCCGCAGCGCCCGCGCCGCTGTCCAGCTCTACCAGGGCGACTTCCTGGCCGAGGTGCTCTACGATCCATGGACCACTGAGGAGCGCGAGCGCCTCCTGGCGCGCTACCTCGCCGCCGCCACTATCCTCGCCGCCCGCCTCAGCGACGCCGGACGCCACCACGAGGCCGCCGAGCTGTGCGAGCAGGTGATCCGCCGTGACCACGGCTACGAGGAGGCCTATCAGGCGCTCATGCGGGCCCACGCCCTCGCCGGTAGCCGCTCACAGGCCATGCGCGCCTATGCGCGCTGCGTCCAGGCGCTCGCCGACGACCTCGGCATCGAGCCGCTCCCCGAGACTACTGACCTCTTCGAGCGCATCAAGCGCAATGAGCCGGTGTAGCCTCCCTGCTCGCAACCTCCTCCTCCAGACTGATTGACATTGTTCTTCCCCTCACATATACTTGCTCTCATTTCACTGACCACAGTCACTGACCACGGTCACGAACGAGAGGCCGTCTAGCGAGAGGACCATGAGCGAGGGACGCCGCCAGCAGCAGAAGGACGCCACTGCTCAGCGCCTGTTTGAGGTCGCCGTCGAGCTCTTCCGGGCGCGTGGCTACCACGAGACCACCGTCGAGGAGATCACACGGGCGGCGGGGGTAGCCAAGGGCACCTTCTTCACACACTTCCCCACCAAGGAGGCCGTGCTCGCCCACCTCGGCCAGATGCAGGTCGGGCGGCTGCGCGCGGCCCTCGGCGCCAGCCCGCTCTTCGCGCAGCTCAGCTTCCGCAACCAGGTGCGCTTCATCTTCCGCACCCTGGGCGAGGGGATCGAGGGGCAGCGCGAGCTCGTGCTGATGACGGCGATCGAGATCCTGCGCTCGCGCGGCCTGGCCGATGTCGAGATGCATGGCATCAGCGCGTTCGACGCCATGCTCCTGCCCCTTGTGGCGACGGCGCAGCAGCGCGGAGAACTCCGTGCAGATACGCCGCCCGCCGAGGTCGCCGCGCTCATCCGCAGCCTGTACTTTATGTCCGTCTTCGAGTGGCTCCGAAGGGACGACGAGCCGTTCTTCGAGGTGGCCGCGCGCCAGCTCGACCTCGTCCTCGAGGGCCTGCAAGCGAGGTAGTGTATGCTCGGGAAGCTTATGATCGGCGCCGGCGCGGCGCTCGCCCTGCTCGGCGGGGCTATCCTGGCGGCCATCGCGACCGGCACACAGATGGCGCACGGCGGCTACTCCCCCTCTGTCCAGCACTACGCAGAACAGAACGCCGCCGCCGGAAACCCCGTGGCGCTCGTCATCATCGGGCTAGGCGTGGCGCTTGTGCTGGCGGGACTGCTGCTCACCTTCGTGCGCCGCGTGAGCCGCTGACGCTTCCCCTGAGGGAGCGCGAGGCAGCCCCTCGCAAGGAGAATGTTATGACAACCACAGCAGCTCTCCGAACCGCCCCCGGCCCACGCGGCCGGCCACTGGTGGGCGTCCTGCCCGAGGTCCGGCGCGACCCGCTGCGCTTCCTGACAGAGACCGCCCGCACCTACGGCGAGGTGGCGCGCTACCGGCTCGGCCCGCTGCGCTCGTTTCTGATCAGCGGCCCCGACGGCGTGCGCCACGTCCTCCAGGAGAACGTCCGCAACTACACCAAGGACCACTTCAGCTACAGCATGGTGCGCTGGGTCGCGGGCGACGGCCTGCTCACCAGCCAGGGCGATTTCTGGCTGCGGCAGCGGCGCCTTGCCCAACCGGCCTTCCACCGCCAGCGGATCGCCGCCCTCGGCGCGGGCATGGCACGCGCCGCCGCCGAGCGGGTGGACTCCTGGGCCCCCGCCGCTGAGTCCGGCCGCCCGATCGACGCCGCCGAGGAGATGACCCACCTGGCGCTGCGGATCGTCGGCGAGTCGCTCTTCGGCGGCGGCCTCGGCGAACGCACCGCTACCGTCAGCCGCGCCTTCACCACCATCAGCGAGCAGCTCGTGACGCGCTTCCGCACCATGCGCCTGCTGCCCCCGGTCCTCCCCTTCGGCCAGGACCGCGCCTTCCGCGAGGCCACCGCCGCGCTGGACGAGGTGGTCTACGGGATCATCGCCGAGCGCCGGCGGCGCGGCGGTGACAGCGGGGACCTGCTCTCGATGCTGATGCTGGCGCAGGACGAGGAGACCGGCGAGCGCATGGACGACCGGCAGCTGCGCGATGAGGTCCTGACGATGCTGGTGGCGGGCCACGAAACCACCGCCACCACGCTGGCGTGGGCCTGGGCGCTGCTGGCGCGCCACCCGGAGGTCGAGCGCCGGCTGCACACCGAGCTGGATGAGGCCCTCGCCGGGCGCGCGCCGGCCGCAGAGGACCTGCCGCGCATGCCCTACACCCGCATGGTGATCGACGAGACGCTGCGGCTCTACCCGCCGGCCTACATCGTGAGCCGCAAGGTAATGGAGGAGGACGAGATCGCCGGCTTCCGCATCCCGGCCGGCGTGTCGGTGGATATCAGCCCCTACGTCACCCACCGCAGCCCGGCGCTCTGGGAGCGGCCGGACGCATTCGAGCCGGAGCGCTTCACCCCTGAGCGCGCGGCCGGGCGGCACCGCTACGCCTACTTCCCGTTCAGCGGCGGGCCGCGCCAGTGCATCGGCAACAGCTTCGCGCTGATGGAGGCCCAGCTCGTGCTCGCCACGGTCGCCGAGCGCTACCGCCTGCGGCCACTGCACACCGGGCCGCTCGACGCCGAGCCGCTGATCACCCTGCGCCCGCGCGGTGGCCTCCCGGTGATGCTGGAGCGCAGGGCATGAGGCGCCCGCGTCAGAGGGCCGAGTCCCTTTCTGACACGGTCGGCGGCTCGCCTTCCCCAAGCCACACGGCGAGCTGCCGCACAATGGCCGCCTCCCTCTCCCGAAGCGGGATCTGGTCCTCGACCGCCGCGAGATAGGAGCGCGCGAGATCCGCGAGCTGCGCCAGCGAGACGCCGTACCGAGGGAGCACGCGCTGCGCCCACGCCCACTGCGCCACAAGCACCCGCGGGACGCCGAGCTGGAGCGAGATCTGGACATGCTGGTGGAGGCGCCGGACCGCGCCGGCCCTCCACTCGTCCGCCCCGTGGAGTGGGGGCTGCGGCCAGAGCTGCGTGAGCTTCGCTACCACCGCCGCCTCCAGCGCGGGCGCGTGGGCCTCGAGCTGCTGGGCGAGCGCGAGCGCGGCCGAGTGATCCATGTCTGTGCTCTCCGGGGCCGGCGTAAGCGGAAGCCAGAGACGCACGATGATTCCGCCGCCTGGTCGCGCGCTCAGTGCGAGGTGCCCGCCGTGGCGCACAATCGCGGCCTCCGCGTCGGCAAGCCCTCGGCCCACCCCCCTCATCAGCGACTTACTGCTTGTGAAGGGGAGGGCCGCCAGCCGCTGCTCGTCGGCACTCATCCCCCGCCCGCTGTCGCAGACCTCGATGCACGCCCACCCAAGGCCATGTGGCGCGGTGTGCTGGGAGAGGCACACCACGACGATATGGCCACCGGCCGAGGCCTCAACCGCGTTACGCACGACTGCCGCCACAGCCTGCGCGATCTGCCCCCCATCCGCCCACGCCACCACCGGCGTGACGATAACGGCCACATCGCCCTCGGCTGCTCCCGCCTCTCTCAGCTCACGCTGTGCCTGCATAACCCCGCGCTCGACGCACACCTCCAGCGGGATCTCCTCCCGGTCGACAGGCGGGCGCAGATGGTAGTTGGTAAGGAAGCGAATGATCTCTGCCATCCGCCGGTGCGCTTCGTCGAGGCGGTCAAGCAGCGCGTGCAGCTCCGTGTCGTCCGGCCGCTCCCCGCGCAGGAGCGCCACCTCCCCCAGCGCGACGGCCAGCGGGTTGTTCAGCTCGTGCGAGATCGAGGCGGCCATGGAGAGACTGGTGGCGCGCTGCGCGGCCATCAAGCGCTGCTCGATCAGGATGTCTGCCGGGGTAGCCTCGACGCGCGGAACAGACGTCGCGGAGGGCAAGGCGGCGCGGTTGCCCCCTAGCTCCGCGAGCAGCTCAATTGTCTCGTCTAGTGACTGCGGGCTTGAGTCAGCGCCGAGCGCCCGCGGGATATCTGGGTCCACCCGCACGGCCTGCCCACCGACGAGGATGTGGATCCCTGGCCCGTACGTGGCGCGGATCTCCTGGATGCACGAGCGGGCCGCGAGCAAATGGTCCGTCAGGGTGATAGACAGGGCTACGACGACCGGGCGCTGCTCCGCGGCACAGGAGAGCAGCGCCGCGATAGGGACATTCGCGCCTAGGTAGTGTACGCGCCAGCCGGCGCTGGCGGAGCAGTCGGCCAGCATGCCAAGCCCCACATCGTGGAGCTCGCCCGGGGGGCAGGCCGCGATCAGCAGCGGGGCGTGCGGCGAGGGCGGCGCCAGCGTGGTAGAAAGCGCGAGGCGCGCCATGATGCGGCGGCAGTAGCTCGTCACGAGATGTTCCTGATCCACCCGCAGCACCTGCCGCTCCCACGCGTCGCCAACCGCCCGCATCACAGGCTGAAGAACGTGGTCGTACAGAAGCGAGAGCGGCGCGCCGGCCTGCTGCATGCCGAAGAGTATCTGGTACGCAGACGCCTCATCACCCGCCAGAAGACGGCTGAGCAGCGTGCGAATCTGCGCTGGGGAGATGGTGTTCGGTTCTTCGCGTGATGAGTCAGCCATTGACATCCTCACCGGAGCAGGTGCGAAGCAGGGGGGTGACGTGTGGGAAGGGTAACAACGGAGGCCGCGCTCAGCGGCGAGGCTTCACGCGCGCCGCGCGGCCATTTCACTGTAGCATAGCAGACGGAGGTCTGCAAACCTGAGGAGTGTATGGACCCTCGCGCATGTGGTGGCTCAGCCCTGCGCCACGTGCTGCCACACAATCGTCGCGAGCCTGTCGGGGGCCTCCACGTTGGCCGAGTGCCCCACCCCCGGCACCGTCACGTGGCGCGCGCCGAGTGCCTGCGCGGCGCGCTCGCACACCTCGGGCGAGAGCAGCAGGTCGTGCTCGCCACTGATGACGAGCTTCGGGCAGGGGATCGCCCGCAGCGAGTCGCCCGGCCGCCAGTCGCGCGTGCTGTCGTGTGCGCCGAGGGTCGCCGCGAGGCTCTGCCCGTGCCCCTCGTCCACCAGCCGCTGCCAGTACTCGCCGTCCTCCACCGACGGCGCCTGCGCCTTGATCGCCGCCGCGAACAGCGCCCGATTCTCCTTCAGCATCACCTGGCGCGCCGGGTTGTACAGGAGGAGCGGCATGCCGTCCACCCAGGGCGGCGCGAGCGCCACCAGCGAGCGCGCGCGCTCGGGGTGCTCCAGGGCAAGCTGGATCGCCACCCCGGCCCCAAGCGAGTGCCCCAGCAGGTGGACCCGCTCCAGGCCCAGCGCGTCAAGCAGCGCCAGCGCGTCGGCCGCCAGCGACGGGATGCTGTAGTCGGTGTCCGGCCCCTCGGTACGGCCGCGGCCCCGCATGTCCGGCGCGATGCCGCGCAGCCCCTCCGGCAGCCGCGCCAGCAGCGGCTCCCACCAGGAGCTCGTGGCCCAGTTGCCGTGCAGCAGCAGCAGCGGGTCGCCCGCCCCCGCCTCGATGTAATGGACGCGCACGTCCCCCGCCTGTACGAATGGCATGGTGCCCTCCTAGATCGTCGCCTCCCGCCCCGCCCAGTACGGCTCGCGCATCACGCGCTTGAGCGTCTTGCCGGCCGCACTGCGCGGGAACTCCTCCATAATCACCACGCGCGAGACCTTCTGGTAGCCGGCCTCGACCCGCGCGTTGATCCACGCGCGCAGCTCCTCCTCGGTGGCGGCCCCCGGCGCGCGTAGCACCACCGCCGCCAGCGGCGTCTCGCCGTACTTCTCGCTCGGCACGCCGAAGACCGCCGCCTCGCGCACCGCCGGGTGCTGCACCACCACCTCCTCGATGTCGCGCGGGAAGACGTTGATGCCGCCGGAGATGATCATGTCCTTCTTGCGGTCCACCAGGTGCAGGAAGCCGTCCTCGTCCACGTACCCCACGTCGCCGCTGTGCATCCAGCCGTCCACCACGGCCTGCGCCGTCAGATCGGGGCGCTTGTAGTAGCCCGACATGAGCATCGGCCCGCGGCCGCAGATCTCGCCCACCTCGCCCGGCGCGGCCTCCGAGCCATCCTCGGCCAGGATCATGAGCTCCATCGATGGGGGCGGCACCCCCACCGAGCCGAGCTTGCGCCCCAGGTCCTCCCGGTCGAGGATCGTCATGAACCCCTCGGTGAGGCCATAGAGCTCGTAGAGCCGCCCGGGGAGGCGGCGCTGGAGAGCCTGCTTGTGCTCCAGGTGCAGTGGCGCACCCACCGAGCCGATCATCTCCAGGCTCGGCAGCACACGCTCGTCGAAGTCCGACTCGCCCAGCAGGGCCACGATCTGCGAGGGCACCATCTTGATGTGCGTGACGCCCTCGCGCCGCACGGCCTCGATCAGCGCCTTTGGGTCGAACTGCGGCATCAGGATGTACGTGCAGCCGAGGAAGAAGGCCGGCATGAGGGTCAGGAACGCGCCGTTGAACACCAGCGCCCCGGCGTGCAGCACCACGCTCTCGGGGGCCATGCGGTACGAGGCGGCGAAGACGGTACAGTAGGCGAAGCGCGCGCCATGGCTGAGCACGATCCCCTTCGGCAGCCCCGTCGTGCCGCTGCTGTACATGATGTTGTACGGATCGTCGCTCGTCAGCCGCGGTTCGGGCGGCTCGCACTCTGACGCCGCGTCGAGCAGCGCGTCGTAGCTCAGGGAGCCCGGCACATCACCCGTCACCACCAGCCGGCCCGTGGCGGCGGGGGGGAGGTCGGCGCGCACCAGGTCCAGGGTTGGCGCGTAGGCCGCCGAGGTGACCACGCAGGCGGCGTCCGAGTCGCGCAGGAGCGTGGCGAGCGCTGGGCCGCGCAGCAGGACGCTCATCGGCACGGCCACGGCGCCGATCTTGGCGCAGGCCCAGTAGATATCGAGCAGCTCGAGGCAGTTCGGCAGAACCGTGGCGACCTTGTCGCCCTTGCGGATGCCGAGGGCCAGCAGGGCGTTGGCGGCGCGGTTGACGCGGGCGTTGTACGCGCGCCACGTGAGGCGCACCTCGCCCACGACGACGGCGGTGTGGTGGGGGCGGTAGCGGGCGTGCCGGGTGAGGAGCGTGCTGATGTCCATGCCTCTCCCTCAATCGAACAAGTCGTCGCCTGCTCAGTGTAGCGCGGTAAGATACAGCAGCCGGGGCACGAGCGCCTGCGGCACCCACACCCCGGCTGTTCGGCCTTCAGCGTTCAGCGTTCTGCCCTACGAGTGCCCCTCGTCGCCGGCGGGCTGCTGGCCGGGCACGCGCTCGCCCCCGGTGGCCTCCCCGCCGCGCCCGAGCAGCCGCAGCGCGCGCTTCGTCACATCCTCCACGGTCAGGCCGTAGTGCTTGAAGATCTCCTTGTACGGCGCCGAGGCCCCGAAGGTGTCCACCGCCACTGTGTCGCCCTGGCTGCCCACCCAGCGGTGCCAGCCCTGCGAGATGCCGGCCTCCACCGAGAGCCGCGCCGTGACCGCCGGCGGCAGCACCGCGTCGCGGTACTCCTGTGGCTGCTGCGCGAACAGCTCCCAGCTCGGGAAGCTCACCAGCCGCGCCCGCACGCCCTGCTTCGTCAGCTCCTGCTGCGCCAGGTACGCCAGCGAGACCTCCGAGCCGGTCGCCATCAGGATGATCTCCGGCGCGCCGCCCTCGGCCTCCGTCAGCACGTACGCGCCGCGCCGCGTCTCCGAGGCCGGCGCCGTGGCGCTGCGGTCGAACACCGGCAGGTTCTGGCGGCTCAGGATCAGCGCCGTCGGGCCGTCGGTGCGCTCGAGCGCCACCTGCCACGCCGCCACCGTCTCATTCGCGTCGCCTGGCCGCAGCACCACCAGGTTCGGGATGGCCCGCAGCGCCGCGAAGTGCTCCACCGGCTGGTGGGTCGGGCCGTCCTCGCCCAGACCGATGCTGTCGTGCGTGAACACGTACACCACCGGGTGGTGCGAGAGCGCCGAGAGGCGGATCGCGCCGCGCATGTAGTCGGAGAAGGTCAGGAAGGTGCCGCCGTACACGCGCAGGCCGCCGTGCGAGGCCATGCCGTTGAGCGCCGCGCCCATGCCGTGCTCACGCACGCCGAACCAGACCACCTGCTCGCCATAGCTGCCGGGCTGGAACCCGCCGCTCACGAAGGGCGTCTTTGTGGACTCGGACAGGTCGGCCGAGCCGCCCACCAGCCACGGGATGGCCTTCGCCAGCGCCTCGAGCGCCTTGCCCGACGCGTTACGGGTGGCAACCTCGCCGCCGGCCGGATCGAAGGTCGGCAGCGCGCGCTCCCAACCCTCGGGCAGCCTGCCCGCCAGCGCCAGCCGCAGCTCCGCGCCCTCGGCCGGGAAAGCCGCGCTGTACGCATCGAGCCGCCGCTGCCACTCGGCCTGGAGCTCGACGCCGTGCTCACCTGGGGCGCGCATGTGCTCGAGTACCTCGCCCGGCACCAGGAACTGCGCGTCCGGGTCCCAGCCAAGCGCCTGCTTCGTCGCCCGCACGCCGTCCGGCCCGAGCGGCGCGCCGTGGACCTTGGAGGTGCCGGCCTTGGGCGCGCCGAAGCCAATGATCGTGCGAACCGCGATCAGCGACGGACGCTCGTCCTGCTGCGCCGCGCGGATCGCCGCGTCGATCGCCGCCAGGTCGTTGCCGTCCTCCACCGCCGACGTGTGCCAGCCGTAGGCCGCGAAGCGCGCCAGCACGTCCTCAGTAAACGACAGGCTGGTGGGGCCGTCGAGCGAGATCTTGTTGTCGTCGTACAGGAAGATCAGCTTGCCAAGCTTCAGGTGCCCGGCCAGCGAGGCGGCCTCGTGGGTGATGCCCTCCATCAGATCGCCGTCCGAGACGATCGCGTAGGTGTGGTGGTCGAACAGCTCATGGCCGGGGCGGTTGTAGCGCGCGGCCAGGAAGGCCTCGGCCATCGCCGCACCCACGCCGTTGCCGAAGCCCTGCCCGAGCGGCCCGGTGCTCACCTCCACGCCCGGAGTCATGTGGCTCTCGGGGTGGCCGGGGGTCTTCGAGCCCCACTGGCGGAAGCGCTTCAGCTCCTCGAGCGGCAGGTCGTAGCCAGCCAGATGCAGCAGGCTGTAGAGCAGCATCGAGCCGTGCCCGGCGGAGAGGATGAAGCGGTCGCGGTTCGGCCACTGCGGGTCGCGCGGGTTGTAGCGCAGGAAGCGGTTGTACACCACATAGGCCATCGGCGCCGCGCCGAGCGGCAGGCCGGGGTGACCGGAGTTCGCAGCCTGGACGCCGTCGATCGCAAGCGTGCGGATCGTGTTGACGGAGAGCTGGTCGATCTCAGAGTAGGTGGAAGCCACAGATACCTCTCAAACGCAAAGTGTAACGTGAAACGTGCAAGCTCAATGAGCAAGACGCAGCGCTCGGACAGCTACGGACGGAGCACGAGCGATCAAACCGCCCCGCCAATCTGTACGCTGCACGTTACACGTGTAACTACTGCCGGGCCGCCCAGTCCTTCAGGAACTGCTCGATGCCGCGGTCCGTCAACGGGTGCTTCATGCTCTGCTCAATCACCTTGAATGGGCAGGTGGCGATGTCCGCCCCGGCCAGGGCCGACTCGACAATGTGGCGCGGGTGACGGATCGAGGCCGAGAGCACCTTGGTGGTGATGCCGCCCTCGCGGTAGATCTGCACGATCTCCCGGATCAGGCTCATGCCGTCCACGCCCGTGTCGTCCACGCGCCCCACGAACGGGCTGATGATGAACGCGCCGGCGCGCGCCGCGAACAGCGCCTGCGTGGCATTGAAGCACAGAGTCACATTGCAGCGGATGCCCTGCTTCGCCAGCTGGTATACCGCCTTCAGACCCTCGGGGGTGCTCGGCACTTTCACGATCACATTCGGGTGCCAGGTGGCAAAGTCGGTCCCCTCGCGGACCATGCCCTCGGCGTCGAGCGAGGTTGCCTCGGCGCTGATCGGGCCGTCCACCAGCGTCGCGATCTCCGAGATGATCGCCTTGAAGTCGCCGCCCTTCTCCTTGGCGATCAGGGTCGGGTTCGTGGTCACCCCGCTTAGAATGCCCCAGCTGGCCGCCTCGCGGATCTCGTTCAGATTGGCAGTATCAAGATAGATCTGCATGTCGTATTCTCCTTGATTCGAGTAAACATACACGATTATAGCACGCCCCCTGCCATCCCCACCCAGGCCCGCTGCGCCAGGCCAGGGAGAGATGCCCGGGTCCTACACGGAATTAGTCCTTGAAGCGAGCGCTATTTTGTGCTATCGTATACTTTGCATAAAATCTGTGCTGCGCCACATAGAAAGCAGTGGGATGGAAGCTGGTGTCTCGTCGTGATGAGTGGGCTTGGCCCAGCGCTCCGGCGAGGACTGGCCGCTAGCGTCAGGTGATTGCCGGCGGCCCCGCTTCTTTGAGCGTGTCTGCGGTGGAGCCAGGCACGCGCACTCGGCCCTGTACCCGACGGAGGTGTTCCTGCTGGAACAGCTCAAACGCGTTGTTGACGAACTGTCCCGCTCTCTCCAGCGGCCAGAAGCGCGTTCCGGCGCGCCCATGTGAACCTGACGCCAGCCGCGTTTCCTGGCACGACGACGTGCGGCAGCACACGTCCCGCTGCCGAAGCACGCGGCTTTCGCGCCGAAGAATAGCTCTACGAAACGATGAGCGAGGTTTTTGTGAACAATACCTCCGACGTACTTAGATCTACGGCCCGCGAACCCCAGCGACCTACCCTCACCCTCCAGCAGAAGCTCTCAAGCGAACCTGCATCCCATACCATCAAACACCTGTATGAGCGCGCCACCGGCGAGCCGCTCGAGTACGAGTGCCTCCCGGCGCGCGCGCCCCAGCCCAGCGATGACGCCGACGAGCCCGCCGACACCGACCTCGAGAGCGAGATCGAGGCGGCCGATGTCGGCGTGGATGACCCCGTGCGCGTCTACCTGCGCGAGATCGGCCGCGTCCATCTGCTTACCGCTAAGGAGGAGATCACCCTCGCGCAGCAGGTCGAGCGCGGTGAGCAGGCCCACGAGCGCCTCCAGAGCGGCGAGTGCAGCCTCGAGGAGCGCGCCCAGCTCCACCGCCTGGTGCAGGAGGGCCAGGGCGCGCGCGAGCGCCTCATCCAGGCCAACCTCCGCCTCGTGGTCAGCATCGCAAAGAAGTACATCGGCCGCGGTATGTCGCTGCTGGACCTCATTCAGGAGGGCAACATCGGCCTGATGCGCGCCACCGAGAAGTTCGACTTCCGCAAGGGCTTCAAGTTCTCCACCTACGCCACCTGGTGGATCCGCCAGGCTATCACGCGCGTCATCGCCGACCAGAGCCGCACCATCCGGCTGCCCGTCCACGTGGGCGAGACGATCAACCGCGTGATGCGCACCAGCAACCGTATCCAGCAGACCACCGGGCGCGACCCGACGCCCGACGAGATCGCGGAGGAGCTCGGCATCCCGGCCGAGAAGGTCCGCCGCGTGCTCGAGGCCGCCCGCCAGACGATCTCGCTCGAGACGCCCGTCGGCGCCGAGGGAGACTCGGTCTTGGCTGACTTCATCGAGGACGGCCGCGCCGCCACGCCCATGGAGAACGCCTCGCAGCACATCCTCCGCCAGCAGATCGAGAGCGCCCTCGAGAAGCTCCCCGAGCGCGAGCGCCGCATCATCCAGCTGCGCTACGGCCTCTACGACGGCCACTACCGCACCCTCGAGGAGGTCGGCCGCGAGTTCGGCATCACCCGCGAGCGAATCCGCCAGATCGAGGCCCGTGTCCTCCGCAAGCTCCGCCACCCGCACTACGGCCGCGGCCTCCGCGGCTACCTCGAGTAGCGAGCCCCTAGTCCTGAGTCTTGAGTCTTGGGCGCTCAAGACTCAAGACTCAAGGCTCACGCACTATGCCTAACGCCATCGAGACCCGCGGCCTCTCCCGCGCCTTCGGCCCCCGCACCGCCGTCAACTCCCTGGACCTCACGATCCCGGCCGGCTCGGTCTTCGGCTTCCTCGGCCCGAACGGCGCCGGCAAGACCACCACGGTCCGCATGCTCGCCGCGCTGATCGCCCCCACCGCCGGAGCGGCCACTGTCGCCGGGCACGCCCTCGGCACAGAGGACCACGCCGTGCGCCGCAGCGTCGGCATCCTCACCGAGAGCCCCGGCCTCTACGAGAAGCTCAGCGCCCGCCAGAACCTGGTGTTCTTTGGCCGCCTCTACGACCTGAGCGCCCGCCGCGCCGAGGAGCAGGCCGAGCGCTACCTGCGCCTGCTCGGCCTCTGGGACCGACGCGACGACGCCGTAGGCGGGTTCTCCAAGGGCATGCGACAGAAGCTCGCCATCGCCCGCGCCCTGCTCCACGAGCCCGCGGTGGTGTTTCTCGATGAGCCCACCG
>JBDLTZ010000018.1:0-11850 GCA_039805565.1 Chloroflexota bacterium
CTGCGTGCCCCCGGGCGTGATGCCCTCTTTCTGGTCGTTCTGGCGACGATGATGCTGCCCTATCCGGTGACCATGGTGCCGCTGTACGTGCTCTTCCAGCAGCTCGGCTGGATTAACACCATCCTGCCCCTGACGGTACCGGCCTTTTTCGGCAGCCCGCTCTATATCTTCCTGCTGCGCCAGTTCTTTCTGATCCTACCAGTGGATCTGGAGGACGCTGCGCGCATCGACGGCGCCAGCACGCTGCGCATCATTCGACATGTCATCTTACCGCTCTCGTTGCCGGCGCTGGCTACCGTGGCTATTTTCACCTTCCAGGCCACCTGGAACGACTTTCTACCGCCGCTGATCTACCTGCAGAACCCGCAAAACTTTACGGTGACCCTCGGGCTGCAGTTCTTTCGCACCAGCTACACCACCAGCTGGGCCTACCTGATGGAGGCCTCGCTCGTCACCATGCTGCCGGTGGTGATCGTCTTTCTGCTGGCCCAGCGGCTCTTTATCGAAGGCATCTCGCTCACTGGTACCAAAGGGTGACCAACAAATCGTGCTCGAATCACCGCCGTGGGCGCGAAGCGCTCGATCCGCCCGGCGCGCGGGTGTCGCCTGGCGAAAAGACAACACGCTCTTCGAGGAGGACCTATGGATGTGATGACGGCGATCAGGACGCTCCGCTCCGTGCGGCAGTACCGGGATGAACCAGTGGAGGAAGCCACTCTCACCCGCATCCTCGAAGCGGGGCGCTGGGCGGGCAGCGCCAAAAATACGCAGCCCTGGCAGTACCTGCTCGTCAAGGACCGCGCCACGCTTGCGCAGCTCGCCACCTGTGGCAGCTACGCCAGCCACCTCCGGGACGCAGCCTGTGCGATCATCGTCGTCACACCGGTCGCCGCCCGTGCCGCGTTTGATGCTGGCCGCACCATCCAGAACATGCTGCTGGCCGCCTGGGCCGAAGGGGTCGGCTCCTGCATCGTATCGCTTCCTCGTGAGGCGGACGTCAAGCGACTCCTCGGCATCCCCGAGGACTACACGGTGCAGCAGGCCATCGCCCTCGGCTATCCTCTGCCGGGCGCTGTCCCGATGGTCGAAGGCAAGCCGCTGAAGGAGGTACTGGCCTCGCTCGGACGCAAGCCGCTGCACGATCTGGTGCACCACGAGAGCTGGGGCAGCACAGGGGCCGCCCCCGGCGATCAGGACGAAGGGTAAGTGTGATACGCTCGAGCGAAACGCCAGACGCGAAAGCCAGAGGGCATCAGGAAGCTGTGTACGACAGGTGCCGCTGACCTCCTACGACGCCGACGGCCAGGTCGCCTGGTTGGACCACGCCTACATCCGCGACGCTGTGCGCCCGTAGCGCGCCCGGCCGTTCGACACCCGCGCACGTCGCCTCCCGAGCCACGTGGTGCTTCCTAAGCTGCTACCCGCAGGTCGGACAGCGGCACGAGTTGATCGCCGCCGCCTGGTCCTCTTCGCCCTGCCTGGCGCGCTGCCAGCGCTTAAGGTCCATGCCAAAGCGTGGGCTGCGCGTGTCTGGATGCGACGTTCCTCACCTCGGTCTACTTCACCGATCGATACCCCCAGCTGCACGCACACGCGCATCGCAGCGCACCTCCCCGACTGGCACGTATATTGCGGCATGTTCCGGTGCAGCATCGTGAACGAGTTCGTGCTGAGCGAGGAGACGGCACCGCCAAGGATTCCCTGGTGTGTACCACGTGCGTCCCCTACGCCATACATCAGGAGCAGACCACAACGAGCTCTCACGAGAGCATCGGCGACCCGTCACTCGCCCGGCGCTGCCGCGACCGCCCGTAACTGTAGGAGAGGAATGTGATGGAAACCAACGGGGCACCGACGCCGGAATGGAGCGACGAAGCCGCTCGAGCCGCGGAGACCGCCAAGACCGCTGAGCTGAACGGAAGCACGGAGCACGGGCGTGATGCGCGCCTCACGACCAACCAGGGCGTGCGCGTGGGCGATAACCAGAACTCCCTCAAGGCCGGCGCCCGGGGGCCGACGCTCATGGAGGACTTCATCTTCCGCGAGAAGATGACCCACTTCGACCACGAGCGCATCCCCGAGCGAGTCGTGCACGCTCGCGGCTCGGCCGCCCACGGCTACTTCCAGGTGTACGAGTCGCAGGCCAAGCTCACCAAAGCTGCGTTCCTGCAGGACCCGTCGGTGCAGACGCCCGTGTTCGTGCGCTTCTCCACCGTCGTCGGCTTCCGCGGCTCGGCGGACACCGTGCGCGACGCGCGCGGCTTCGCCACCAAGTTCTACACCGCGGATGGCAACTTCGACCTGGTGGGCAACAACATTCCGGTGTTCTTCATCCAGGACGCCATCAAGTTTCCGGATCTGGTGCACGCCGTCAAGCCGGAGCCGCACCACGAGATGCCCCAGGCATCGGCGGCGCACGACAACTTCTGGGACTTCATCTCGCTCATGCCCGAGTCGATGCACATGATCTTGTGGGTGCTGTCGGACCGCGCGCTGCCCCGCAGCTACGCCATGATGGAGGGCTTCGGCGTCCATACCTTCCGGCTCGTCAACGAGGAGGGCGTCTCGCGTTTTGTGAAGTTCCACTGGAAGCCGGTGCTGGGCGTGCACTCGCTGGTGTGGGACGAGGCGCAGAAGATCGCCGGCAAGGACCCGGACTTCAACCGCAAGGACCTCTGGGAGCGCATCGAGTTGGGGGACTACCCGGAGTTCGAGCTGGGCGTGCAGGTGGTGGAGGAGGAGCTGGCCAATACTCTCGACTTTGACCTGCTCGACGCGACCAAGATCATCCCCGAGGAGCTCGTCCCGGTCACGATCATCGGCAAGATGACGCTCAACCGCAACCCGGACAACTTCTTCGCCGAGACCGAGCAGGTGGTGTTCCACCCTGGCCACATCGTGCCCGGCATCGACTTCACCAACGACCCGCTGCTCCAGGGGCGGCTGTTCTCCTACCTCGACACACAGCTGATCCGCCTGGGTGGGCCGAACTTCGCCGAGATCCCGATCAACCACCCGCTCATCGAGGTCCACAACAACCAGCGCGACGGCCACATGCGCCAGACGATCAATCGGGGGCGGGTCAACTATGAGCCGAACTCGCTGGGCGGCGGCTGCCCGATGCACTCGCCGGAGCAGATGCGCGGGTTCGTGAGCTACGCGGAGGAGATGCAGGGCCACAAGGTGCGCGAGCGCAGCGAGAGCTTCAGCGACCACTTCAGCCAGGCGACGCTGTTCTGGAAGAGCCAGTCGGAGGTGGAGCAGGAGCACATCGTCGAGGCGCTGCACTTCGAGCTGGGGAAGGTGGAGCACATGCACATCCGGCAGCGGATGGTGCAGCTGCTGGCGAACGTAGACCAGGGGCTTGCCGAGCGCACGGCGCGGGGCATCGGCGTGACGCAGGTGACGGATGACCTGAGCTACCTGGACGAGAGCACGGCGCCGAGGCCCTCCCCTCGACGCGGAGCCGCGCGGCCCGGCACGGCCCCCTCGCTCAGCATGGCCACGAGCGTCAGGAGCGCGAAGAGCCGCAAGGTGGCGGTGCTCGTCGCAGACGGGTTTGACGGCGACGCTCTGGCGCGCATCCAGCAGCAGCTCAAAGATGCGGGGGTACAGGCGAAGATCGTCGCGAAGCTCGGTGGGATGGTGACGAGCGCGAGCGGCCAGGCGGTGAAGGTCGACCAGACGTTCGTCACCACGGGGTCGGTCATGTTCGACGCGGTGCTGGTGCCCGGGGGCAGGCAGAGCGTCGAGACGCTGACAGTGCAGGGCGCTGCGCTGCACTTCCTGAACGAGGCCTACAAGCACTGCAAGGCGATCGGGGTGACCGGAGAGGCGACGGCGCTGCTCGCGGCGTCGAGCATCCCGCAGTCGGCTGGCGGGCAGGGCGTCACCTCCGAGCACGGCGTCGTCACGTCGGGCCAGGCGGGGGACCTCGACGGTTTCGCGAAGCGCTTTCTCGAGGCGATCGCTGAGCACCGGCACTGGTCACGCGCGCAGAAGGAGCAGGTGCCGGCGTAGGCAGCGCGGGAGAGCGTGAGGAGCGCGAGACGGCTGGGGGACAACACGCCGGTGGCACGGGTGGCAGCACTACGCTTCCTGGTGCCACCGGTGTGCCCTGACACATTGCGCTGGTGTTCGGCACGGACTTCCGGGCAGCCGCCCCACGTCGTGGGCGCTGGCCGCAGCTCCCCGCCGCCGCGCTCGCTCAGTTAGCCCAGTAGCTGACGAGCTGGCCGCCCGCGGTGTACAGCGCCGCCGGGTCGGACGCCGTGTTATTCCAGATCGCACCCCCGCCGTTCGGGAACACCCGCGTCTCCCCCGCCGCCAGCACGCCCCCGATCCCCGGGTGCTGCTGGTTGCCGGTGACGCTGCACAGCACCCACCCCGTCAGGTCCACCGCGCTCCCGCTCTGGTTCTCGAGCGTCACCGTCTCCGCCGCCTTGTCCACCGTCACGATCCGCACCGGCCAGTTCGGCGCGGCCGATGGGTTCGGGTCAGCCTGACACGCGTTGTAGCTCGGCGGCGTGGGCGCAGGCGTCGGCGTGGGCGCAGGCGTCGGCGTGAGCGCAGGCGTCGGGGCCGGGGGCGCAGGCGTCGGGGCCGGGGGCGCGGCCTGAGCCTCGCCCTGCACCAGCGGCAGGTTCACCCGCGGCAGCACGGCCACCTCCGCCGTCAGGTTGCACGCGAACGCCCCGCTGGAGATCGGCGCCGTCAGGCGCAGCACATCCTGCGCGTAGGCGTTCGCGATGGCCGCGTCGTGGACGATCACCAGGTTCTCGTCGTTGGACTCGACCGCGTTCACCGTCCAGTTCGTCGAGCCCGTGATCACCAGCGGGTTGCTCCCGGTCCCCGCGTCCACGACCGCGTACTTGTTGTGCAGCGTCCCCGTCCAGTCCTCGACGCGCACCGTCACGCCCGCCGCGCACAGCCGGTTGCGCTCGCTCGCGTCCGTGGTGGCTCCGACCTCGTTCAGCAGCACGGAGACGCGCACGCCGCGCTGGTGAGCCGCTATCAGGGCGTCGCCGAGCGCGTCGTTGGTGAAGGTGAACATCGCGACCTCAATGCTGCGGTCGGCCGTCGCGAGGGCCTGTGCGATGCGCGCCTGCACGCCGTCGCTCGGCGAGAAGGCGACCTCGACGGTCGCGCCGCCGACAGTAGCGCTGTCGGCGGTGTTGTCGGTTTTGGCGGTCGAGAAGCTGCCGCCGAACATCTCGGCGAACTCCGCGGCGTAGATCGCGGCGACGGCGGGCGAGGTGATCACGACCACGTTCTCGCCGTTGCGGGTGAAGGCGGTGTTCGAGAAGTTGGCGGAGCCGGTCCAGACGATTTGGCCGTCGAAGATGGCGAACTTGTTGTGCTGGAGGCTCGCGCGCGGCGCGTCGGTGACGAGGGGGATGCCCGCGTCGCGCAGCGCCTGGTAGAACGGGCCGTCGCCCACGCTCACATCGATCCCGTTGTCGCCGACGACGCGCACCGCGACGCCGCGCTGGTGTGCGGCGATCAGGGCGTCGCGGACGCTGGCGCGGTCGAGCTCGTAGAGCGCGACGTCGATCGAGGTCGTGGCGGCGGCGGCGCGCTGCGCGAAGAGCGCGTCGGCGGCGGCGGGGGCGGTCGAGGCGCTGCCGGTGAGCGAGCCGAAGAAGTGGGCGGTGATGCCTTCGGGGCCGGCGGCGGGCGCCGGGCGCGGGGCGGCGGCGATGGCCAGAGCCACGAGCAGCGCCGCCGCGAGGCGGGCCAGGCGTGGGGATCGTGTCAGCATGGCGCACTCCATGGGCCGGCGGCGTCCGGTGGGACGTCGGGGCGAGCGCAGAGACCAGGCCGCGGGAGCCTCGGGCTACGGCAGCGCGGCCTGGCGTTGCGATACGTCTATGCTACTCCACCGGCGCATGGCTGCGCAACTGGGGGCCTGCGCCGAGCCCGGCTCGTGGTGGAGCGAACGGCGCGGGGGGCCTGCTCAGCGCGCCGTTCTGCGTGATCTACCGAGCTACTGGCCCAGGTTGACGTACGCGTACTCGCTCGAGAGCGGGTTGAGGTCGCCCACGCGCGCCATCAAGCCGGTGGCGTCCTCGGGGACCGCGTAGATAGCCGTGCATGTCTTGGGGACGTTGGGGTTCAGGTTCTCGATGATGCACACCTCACCTTCGGGCAGAAATGAGAGCGTGTCGGAGGAGGACTTGTACTCGCGCTCCTTGCTGTCGAGCAGGTCCAGGCCGCTGAAGCTCTTCATCTCCTTAGCCTGGTTCTCGATCTCAAACCGGACCTGGACGAAGTGCCCAGGGGTGGTGACGTCATCGATGAACTGGTTTGTGCTGGTGAGCGTGTTGCCCAGATCCGTGACCTCCAGCACCTTCCAGCGCACGTCCTTCACCGTCACGTCCTCGCCGATCGCGGCCGGGTTCGCCGCGGCCGCCTCCGAGCGCTCCTGCTGCTCGTTTGCCGCGTTGCCGACCGCAAAGACCCCCATGCCAACCACGGCGCAGCCGCCAACAAGTGCGAGGACAACGATTCCTCCGATGATCTTGAGCAACTTGCCCATGCCAGAGCTCCTCTTGAGATGTTCCTGCCCGTTTGTGCGCGAGGTGCAGCAGCGGCACGCTCTGACGCGTGTGAGGGCAGAGCAGCTTGTACGTACCCCCCACTCTATACCATGGGCTCGCGCACAAATGAGGACAGGGGCTTGGCGGATGGGGAAGAAGCAGCCAGGGGGAGCGCCGAGGGTGACAGAGCTTACGCATCGGGTGTCGCGGGTGGGGCCGGCGCTGCCTGTCGCCCACTCAGGGCTCAGCGATCCGCCAGGCTAGCAGCAGCACGTTCAGCGCGCCGATCCGCAGCGGCCCCGCCTGGCAGACCGTGCGGAACAGCTGGCTGTACTGCTCCCGGAGGACGGCGCCGGTGTGGGCGGCACGGTTGCGCACGCGCGCCACCTCCTGCAGCCGGTCGACGAGCGCCGCGAAGGCGATCGGGACCTCCGGCGCATCCGGATCCACATGGCCGTCCCACACCGCATCCACGTGCCCTCGCAGCCGGTCCCACTCGCCCTCGGTGCGCTCAGGGTTGCGCCGCATGAACGGCAGCGTGCCGAGTGTCGGCCGGCGGTACGGGAAGGCGGCGCCGGTGAGATCGGGGCAGGCGAGCACCCGGCGCGCGAGCTCGCTCTCCAGCACCCCGGCCACGTGGATTGTCGGCGCAGAGTAGTCGCTCGCGTGGATTGCGTCGAGCTGCTCGACGAGGAACACCGCTAGCGCCAGCGACTCGCGCGCCTGCGGCGCCAGCAGGCCGAGCGTCCGCTCCATGCCCAGGTCGCGCAGGCGGTGCTCGTACACGCTGATGCGCTGCGTGGCGCCAGCGACATCCGCGAAGCGGCGGGTGATCTGCTCGATGTGCTCCGCAATGGCGAGCGCCCCGGCGTCGTCGAGCTCATCGGCATCGTCCCCGGCCACGACGCGCTGCAGCTCGCGCAGCAGCTCCTCGGCGGTGCGCGGCGGCCGGATGGGCGGGCGCGCGCCCGGCTGCCCGGCGATGTGGCACAGCCGCGCGTCGCGGCAGCAGTGCGCGCCCCGGCTCACGATGTCCACGCGCCAGGCGCCGACGTGTGGCTTTGGGCAGACCAGGATGTCGGCCAGGTCTTCACCCAGGCCTGCGCCCCAGCGGTCCCGCAGGGCGCCCGCGTCCCGGGCGCTGAGCGTGTCGAGGAACACGCCGTGGCAGGCGGGGGTGCGCACTGAGCAAAGTTGCGCGTGCGCCCGATCAAGGAGCTCCACAAGTATCTCGCGTGTCGCCGAGGGGCTCGCCGCGGAGCCTGGCTCGAGCTGGCGCGCACTCACGCGCAGGTCGGGTACGATCGTCTGCTCAAACCCGAGCGACGGCGCGAGCCGGCGCACTTCCTGGTCCCCTGCCCCGCCCTGGAGGAACGCGAAGAGCAGCACGCCCTCCTGCTCCCCGAGCAGCGTCAGGTCGGCCAGCATGCGCTTGATGGGCGGCGAGGGGGTCTGCTCGGTGTCCCGCTCGCGGTAGTACTTGGCATCCCACACGACGCCAGGCTCCCGCCAGTGGCATCGCCCTCCCTGAAGGACGCGCTGGGGTGGCGGGTCCGTGCGGCGCAGGTAGAAGTCCGGGCGCACGCCAGGGGGGTGCGACGAGGAGGGGCTGGCCTCCCAACGGACGACCGGCTCCGGCACGCCCTGGTCGTGCCAGAGCTCGTAGCGCCGGGCGCTTGTGTCATCGCCCCACCGGAAGGACAGCGCCATGCGCCCGCGGCGGGTATCGGCCCTCTCCAGCAGCCCGCGCTCGTGCAGCATGTCGGCGAGCTCGTAGAAGATCCAGAGCTGGTAGAGGTAGTTGTCCTGGTTCGGGTCTGCGCCGAGCACATCGTCCATACGGGTAGTGCTGCCGCGGCGCAGCAGGTGCCGCCGCCGCCGGGCCCGCCACGCCAGTAGATCCTCGTAGGCGCTGTTGCCGCCGGGCAAGGCCCGCTCCATCACGCGCTGCTCGAGCGCCTCATCGCCACCGTCCTCCCCTTCGAGGATCTGCTGCCCCGCGGGCCGCAGGCCGCTGAACTGCGGGAAGGCCAGCGCGCGTTCGCAGCGCTCGGCGATGTCGTTCAGGGGGTGGCGCAGCGCGTCGGTGCCGACGACGGCCGCGTCGCCCCAGAGGAGCCGCTGGATGTCGGCGCGGTACTGCAGCAGGGTGACCACCGTCAGCAGATTCTCGGGTGTGGCGAAGTCGCGCCGCCGCTGGGTGGTCTGGAGCAGGAGCGGGGGGGCGCCAGGGCGCTCGCCCCACGTGGCCGCGAGCGAGCGCTCCCAGTGGACACGCCCGCGCGCCGGCGGCTCCTCGGCCACCAGGCTGCGCGGCGACTCGAAGCTGAGTCGCCGCACGATGCGCGGCAGGATGTGCTCAAAGAGCTCGTCGCGCAGGTGAAAGAGGGTCGCGAGCTCGCGGTACGGCAGGAGCGTCTCGTCCTCGTCCTCGGGCGCGTCGGTGCGCGCGCCGATGTACTGGTGGAAGCGGCGCTCGTCGTGACGCAGGAGCAGGGCGATCAGGCGCGCCTGCATCTGCGTGTACGCGTCAATCTCGCGCGTCGTGCTCACAGACCGCGCTCGCTGACGAAGGCGACGAGCCGCCGTGCGAAGAGCCCCTGCCTATCGATCGTCAGCGGCGCCCCGAGGTCGAAGACGCGCGCGAGCTGCGCTGCGTCCAGCAGGGCGATGTTCGCCATGTCGATTGGCGGCTGGCTAGCGCTGGCGTCGGCGTGGCGCAGCTGGGCCAGGTGGGCTGTCTGGCGCGGCCCGGGGAACCGGCTGAGCACGTCGCGGGCCACCTGGGCGAACTCGGGCGGGCTGCCGGCGGCGGAGAGGTAAGCCAGCAGCACCTGCTGCTCATCGCGCGCCATCACTTGGAGCTGGTCGGCGAGCACGTCGGCGAGCGCCGTGTCCAGCGCCTCAGGCCATTCCATCCCGATGCTGTGGCCGGTGAGGAGTGCGCTGATGACCGACTCCGCCTGCGCGGTGCCGAGCTGGCGGTAGACGCGGATGGCGCGGAAGATGCGCCAGAAGCTCGCCAGCGCTGCGCGGGCGGAGTCGTCTGCGACGGTGATGGTGTACAGCGTGCGGCCGTCCTCGCCCTCGGTGCGCTCGGCCGTCGCCACGTCCTCCCACACCGCGCGGCCGGCCTCGCGTTCCACGGCGATGTCGGGGACGCCGAGCTCGCTCAGTCGCAGGAGCGCGCGGTAGACGGCCATGCCCTCCTCGGCCGCCGCCAGTTCCCGGCCGGGCGGGAGGATATCGATGAACGTGAAGCGGCGCTTCATCGCCTCGCTGATCTGGTTGAGGAAGTGGCGGTCGAAGCTGTTGAGCGTCCCGATGATGCGGAAGTCCTTCGGCAGCCACACCTCGGCGTCGCTGCCATCGTCGGTGGGCACGCTGAGCGGGCTGCGCTGGCCGCCGAGCGTGGTGAGCAGGCCGCCGAAGGCCGCGTCGATCGGGGCGCGGGTGAACTCGTCGATCACGAGCCAGCGGCCGCGGTGGTGTCGATCGCCCTCGAGCACCTCCTGGCGCCGCAGATCCGCCGGCGGGGGCACGCGCACGCCGTCGTAGCCGGCGTAGTTCGCGAGTACGGTGCGGGTCAGACAGCCGTGGCGCACGCCGTACACCAGCGCTCGCCCCTCGCCGTTGCGCGTGAGCTGCGGGACGATGCCGCCGACGACGTGCCGCACGCCCCAGTCCTCGGTAGCGGTGACAACGTCCACCGCGTAGCCCTCGCGCGCGCGTGTCTGCGCCACGGGCTCCTGAGTTGGCGGGAGCGACGGGTCGGTGGGCATGGCGATGGCGACCAGCGCCTCCGGCTCGCGCCAGAGCACCGCGGGCAGCGTGCGGGCGAGGTGGGTCTTGCCGGTGCCGGGCGGGCCGCTGAGGATCACATGCTGGCCGGCGATGAGGGCGCGGTAGATCCGCAGGATCGTCGCGCGGTCGATCAGCAGCTCGCGCTGGATCTCCGCGATGCGCGCCTCGAGTGTCGTCGGGTCCAGCAGCGGCAGCCCCTCGTCCGCGAGCGCAGGAGGCGCCCCTTTGCTCGCCCGGACGCGTCGCAGGTGCGTGAGGAACGTCTGCAGCGTCCGGGCGGTGGCCGTCTCGGCCGAGAGCGGCTCCAGGGCGTCCGGGAGGGACTGCCAGGCGCCGTCAGGGGTGCGCTGGACGAGGCGGGCCTCTTCGTACCACGCCAGCAGCGGCTCGCCGCAGGGCCAGGCGGACGCGGGGTGCGGCTGGCCGTCGAACGGGGCGGTGAGCGCGGGGAGGGTGTGGCCGCCGCGCTCGTCCGGGACGAGCACGGCCAGCGCCGCGTAGCGCAGCAGGTGCTGCACGGTGCGGTCGCCGAGCTCGGGCCACAGTCGGTAGCCGCCGTTCCCGGCAGTCGTGAGGAGCCGCAGGAGGACCAGGTCGCGCACGACCTGGTCCTCATCAGGCCTGCCGCTGAGGTCAGCGATCGGCGGGTCGATCTGACCCAGCCGGTCAACAATCTGCTGCGGCGTGTAGGCGGGGCCGGTGAGCAGCGCGGCGAGCCTCACGTAGGGGGTGAGCCTTGTCCCGAGCGAGCGCGGCAGCGCGCTTGTGAGCGGGCGAGAGGTGCCGCCGTAGAAGTCGATCCTGCGCCCGTGCCGGCGGGCGTACACCTCGCGGATCTGGTAGAGCTGCTGGTCGACGTCGTCCGTCGGCGTGACGATGTACGCCGCGTACTCGCGCGCGAAGCGCCGCTTGTGCTCGCGCGAGACGATCGGCTCGAAGGTTTCAGGGTGGACGATGTGCAGCAGCGCCTCGCGCTGGGCGTAGGCGTGGCTGATCGGCAGGCCGAAGAGGAACGCCTTGAAGGCCCACGGGTCCGCGAGCGCCTGGGTCCGGGTCGCGTCCGGCAGGCGCTTCCACTCGCGCACGGCCGAGAGCAGGAAGCCGAGCTGGAATGGCCGGTAGGTCAGGAAGGCCGTGCCGACGCGCGCCAGGCCGCGGTCGAGCGCCCGGTCGAGCTCGGGCGGGATCGGCGCCGGCTCCGGCGACCAGCCGATCACGCGGGTGATGAGCGCGCGCTTGGCGTGCGGCCCGATGTTCCCGGTGGCGATCAGCAGGTGGACATACATCAGCTCCGCGGCGAGCAGGTAGGTCTCCGGCGGCGCGCCCTGGAGCTGGCGGCGGAACTTGGTCTCGAAGCTGTCGCTGCCCTCGTCGGGACTGGCGACGAAGCGCTGGTAGAGATCGTCGATCGTCGCCGGCGACCAGGCCGATCGCCCAGGCGCGAAGAGCGACCCGTCGCGGCGCAGCGCCTCGTCGACGAAACGCTGCGCCGCGATGTAGAACGGTG
>JBDLTZ010000019.1:0-26034 GCA_039805565.1 Chloroflexota bacterium
GCGACACGGCGCCGCGGATCTCCTCGAAGCCGAGCCGCGCCACCTCCACGCCGCCCTCGTCCAGCACCGCTAGTGTGTCGGCCCCGCCGTTCAGCAGCGCCCCCAGCGCACTCCGCAGGTCATCCCCCAGAGCCACAGGCACGGGCGCGCCGGCTGGCGGGGTGGCCGGCACCGGGGCGCCCCCGGCCTGCACGGCGACGCCACGGGCGACCAGGGCATCGCGCACCGTGATCAGGCTCAGGCGCCGCAGCACATCATTCGCGCCGAGCAGCTCGCTCACGAACGGGTCCGCCGGGCGCGTCATGATCTCCAGCGGCGCGCCGAGCTGCACCACCTCGCCCGCGCGCATCACCAGGATGCGGTCGGCCAGGCGCAGCGCCTCCTCCACATCGTGCGTCACGAACAGCACGGTCTTGTGCAGGCGGCGCTGGATGCGCAGCAGCTCGTCCTGCAGCCGCGCCCGCGTGATAGCGTCGATCGCGCCGAACGGCTCGTCCATCAGCATCACCGGCGGGTCGGCGGCCAGGGCGCGCGCCAGGCCCACGCGCTGCTGCTCGCCGCCCGAGAGCTGGCGCGGGAATCGGCGGCGGTAGCTCAGCGGCAGGCCCACCAGCTCCAGCAGCTCGTCCACGCGCGCGTCGATGCGCGGCCGCTCCCAGCCGAGGAGCCGCGGGACCACCGCAATGTTCTCCTCGATCCGCATGTGCGGGAACAGCCCGGTGGCCTGGATCACGTAGCCGATCCCGCGGCGCAGCTCGGTGGCCGGCACGGCGCGCGCGTCCACCCCGTTCACCATCAGCCGCCCGCCGTCCGGCTCGTACAGCCGGTTGATCATCTTGAGCAGCGTGGTTTTGCCGCAGCCCGAGGGGCCGAGCAGCACCAGCAGCTCGCCCGGGTCCACGGCGAAGCTCACGCCGCCCACGGCCGCGCGCGCCTCCCCGGGGAAGCGCTTGGAAAGGTTCTCGACAATGATTGCGCTCATAGCATGGTGGCGCTGCCGCGCTAGTGGGATGTGGGGAGGCGAAGCTCCCCACGGAAGACTCTGCGGAGGCGCACAGCCCCCACACCCCCGTCGACCTACCTACTGAATAAGCCCCTGGCTCGTCAGGAACTCACGGGCGACGTCGGCGACCTCCTTCTTATCAGGGCCGTCGACCTGCCAGTTCAGGCCGGACATCACGTCGTTGGTGAGCGCCGGGGCGAGCTTGTTGAGCGCCTCGGCGATCCCCGGGCTAGCGGCGAGCGTGTCCTGTCGCACCACCGGGGCGATCTGGTAGATCGGGTAGTAGCCCTTATCGTCCTCGAGCAGCGCCAGGCCAAGGCCGTTGATCTGACCGTCGGTGCCGAACGCCACCACCACGTCGATCTCACCGCTCTGGAGCGCCTCGTAGCGCAGGGTGCCGGTGTCCAGCTGGACGAAGTTGTCGCCGGTGAAGGCCGGGTCGAAGCCATAGGCTGCGACGAGGCCCTGGGTATCCTGGCGCTCGGGGAACTCGGGCGGCCCGCCGAGCCTGAGCTCAGCCGACTGGGCGGCGAGGTCGGAGTAGGTCTTGATGCCGAGCTCGTCGGCCCTAGCCTGGGTCATGGCGAGCGCGTTGGTGTTATTGAAGGGCGACGGCGTGAGCCAGGTGAGCTGGAACTGCTCCTCGTACCCCGTCCGCACCGCCTCGACGATACCGTCGGCGTCGGCGATCGGGTCCTGCCCGAGCACCTCGAGCAGACCGGTGGACGTGTACTCAGGGTACAGATCGATGTCGCCGTTGACGAGCGCGGCCTGCGCCACGGGCGTGGCGCCGAGGTTGAAGCTGCGCTCGACGGTGAAGCCGGCGTCCTCGAGCACCAGGGCGTACATCTCGGCCACCAGGATGGCCTCGGTGAAGTTCTTCGAGCCGATCGCGATCGGCTCGCCAGAGGCAACCGGGGCCTCAACCGCCGGAGCCTCGGTGGCGACCGCAGCCGCCGGGGCTTCTGTGGCAGCCGGGGCGTCGCCGGCCGGGGCAGTGGTAGGCGACGTCGCACCCCCTCCGCCACAGGCGGCGAGCAGCAGGCTCAGCAGCAGCAGGACGAAAACGCCGATATGTGTGGGCTTCCGCACGTGGTCCTCCTTCTTCTCTACTTCCAGCACTTCACCGCGACAGCGCGCGCTGCGCCCCGCCGAGCAAGCCCTCGGCTACGAGCGCCAGCAGTGCCACGGGCACCGCGCCGACGAGCATGATCTCCGGCCGGAACAGCGCGAAGCCGCGCGTGATAAAGATCCCGAGCCCGCCGCCGCCGATGAACGCCGCCAGAGTAGCGCTGGCGATGACCTCGACGGCCGCAGTGCGCACGCCGGCCACAATCGCCGGCAGGGCCAGCGGCAGCTCGACCCGTGTGAGCACCTGCGCCGGGGACATGCCCATGCCGCGCGCGGCCTCGACCACCGCGCGGTCCACGCCACGCACCCCGGCATAGGTGTTAACCAGCACCGGCGGCAGCGCCAGGAGCGTGAGCGCCACCAGCGCCGGGCCGAACCCGGTGCCGAGGTACGGCAGCGCCAGAAACAGCACCGCCAGGCTCGGGATGATCCGCAGCGCGCCCACCGCATTGATCAGCGGCTGCGCCAGCCCTGCGCGGCGCGAGGCCCAGACCCCCAGCGGCACGCACGAGAGCACGCTGAGTGCCAGCGCCGCTAGACTCAGCGACACGTGCCGCCCGAGCTCGGTCCAGAAGCGGCCCTGGTTAGACGCCCAGTAGGCGTAGGCCTCGGCGAGCAGCTCGGCCATAGGTGATCTCACCTGAAGCAGCACACAGCCCAATCTGTCGGCGGGCCGCACGCAGCACCGCCCGCCGGGTGTTTCGGCAGGGCTGAAAACGGCAGAAAGGCACGGGGTTGCTGTGCTCCTGCGGCGTCGCAGGAAGGCAGCCGTGGAGGTATCGTGGGACGAAAGTGGGGGACGGACGCGCGAGCAGGAGTATTCTATCACACCCGCCAAAGCATCTCTACGCGCTCCGCGCTGAAACGGTTGTCGCGGCGCGATCGCGAACCACGATTATTCTGCTACTGCCCGCGGGGCTACTTTCGATAGGTCAATGCAGTATAATGTTGGCCACACGACCAGCGGTGCGAGGCAGCGCGTGGCCTGCCGGGGGCAGCCGCGAGGGAGGAGCCCCATGTTCGAGGACAGTTTCGACGACAAACCGCAGCACGAGTGCGGTGTGTTTGGGATTTACGCGCCGGATGACGACGTGGCGCGCCTGGCATTCTTCGGCCTGTACGCACTGCAGCACCGCGGTCAGGAGAGCGCGGGCATCGCCGTCTCCAACGGCCGGCGCATCACCATGCACAAGGAGATGGGCCTCGTCTCACAGGTGTTCAACGAGGAGAAGCTCCAGCCGCTCACCGGCCACCTGGCGATCGGCCACAACCGCTACTCGACCACCGGCTCGTCGCGCATCCAGAACGCGCAGCCGTTCCTGGTGGAGAGCGCGCTTGGCCCGCTGGCGGTGGGGCACAACGGCAACCTCACCAACGCGGCTGAGCTGCGCCAGGAGCTACTCAACCGCGGCGTTGGGCTGAGCTCGAGCAGCGACAGCGAGGTGATCATCCAGATGCTGGCGGGCGGCGAGGGCCGCACCTGGGAGGAGAAGCTGCGGGTCTTCATGATCCGCGCCCAGGGCGCCTACTGCCTCACCGTGCTCACCAAGGACGCGCTCTACGCCGTGCGCGACCCGTGGGGGCTGCACCCGCTCTGCCTCGGCAAGCTCGGCGACGGCGGCTGGGTGGTGGCCTCGGAGAGCTGCGCGCTGGCGACGATCGGCGCAGAGGTGGTGCGCGAGCTCGAGCCGGGCGAGATCGTGGCGATCAACGACGACGGCCCTCACACGGTGGCGCGCATGCCGGCCCCAAAGCGGGCGATGTGCCTGTTCGAGTACATCTACTTCGCCCGGCCGGACAGCGTGCTGGACAAGCAGACCCTGCACGCCTCACGCGTGGCGGCGGGGCGCGAGCTGGCGAAGGAGGCCCCCGCTGAGGCCGACGTGGTCATCCCAGTGCCGGACAGCGCCGTGCCCGCAGCGATCGGATACGCGCAGCAGTCGGGCATCCCGTACAGCGAGGGGCTGATCAAGAACCGCTACATCGGCCGCACCTTCATCCAGCCCGATGACCGGCTGCGACAGCTCGGCGTGCAGCTGAAGTTCAACCCGCTGAGTGACAACCTCCAGGGCAAGCGGGTGGTGCTGGTGGACGACAGCATCGTGCGTGGCAACACCTCCGGCCCGATCGTCAAGCTGCTGCGCGACGCCGGCGCGAAGGAGGTGCACATGCGCGTCTCCTCGCCGCCCATCCGCCACCCCTGCTTCTTCGGCGTGGACATGGCCACCTACCCGCAGCTGATCGCCCACCGCATGACCATCCCCGAGATCCGCGACCACCTGCACGTGGACAGCCTCGCCTACCTGAGCCTCGAGGGGCTGATGCGCGCGACCGGCAGCTGGGACGGGGGCTTCTGCCAGGGGTGCTTCACCGGCAGCTACCCGGTGAGCGTGGAGCTGATCGAGAAAGAGGCGTTCGAGGTGTAGCGTGCAATGTGCGAAGTGCAAAAGGTGCTCGCTTCATTGCACGTTGTATCTTCACCTGAGACGAGGAATGCTGCACCCCACACGCTGCACGTATCATGACCGACTTTGCGACACGCCTGCTTGACGTCTACGCTCTGCTCGAGGCCCACTTCGGCCACGAGCCGCACTGGTGGCCGATCATCACCGACGACCCACCCTTCGAGGTGCTGGTGGGCGCGGTGCTGGTGCAGCAGACGCGCTGGCAGACGGTGGAGGCTGCGGTCTACCGACTGCGCGACGCGGGGCTGATGCGGCCGGAAACACTCGCCGCCGCCGACACCGCCGAGCTTGCCGCACTGATCCGCCCGTGCGCCTTCCACACGCAGAAAGCGCCCGGGCTCCAGATGATCTGCCGCCACCTGCTAGACAGGCACGGCGGCAGCGTCGCGGCCCTGCTCGCCGGGGAGCGCGCCGTCGTCCGCGCCGAGCTCCTTGCCCTGCCCCGCATCGGCAGGGAGACCGCCGACACCGTCATGCTCTACGGCGGCGGCCACCCGGTGTTCATCGTGGACGCCTACGCCCGGCGCCTCTTCGCACGCCTCGACATCGCGCCGGGGTTCGACTTCGCCCGTGCCCCGTACGACCAGGTGCAGGCGGTGGTGGAAAAGGCGCTCGCAAACGCTGAACGAGGAACCCTGAAGGCTGAACGGCACGAGCATCGAGCGGAGGTGCACCGCCTCGAACCGGGCCAGGCTCCTTCAGCCTTCTACTGGCGCTTCCACGCCCTGATCATTGAGGCCTGCATCCACCACTGCCTCGCCACGCGCCAGCGCCAGGACGCCCCAGGGCTGCGGCCGAGCTTCGTGGATCCGCGCAAGTGCGCGGCGCACTGCGTCGGATGCGGCGGCTGCCCGCTGCGCGCGACATGCGCAACGTACCGGAACGCGCAAGGCTTAACGATGAACGCTAGACGCTAAAACCGGAGGGCATCAGGACGCTGTACACAACCATCAGACGTGACCAATGTTGTGCACTCTGCTGTTAAGATGCTGGGCGAAAGGCCCACACCGTGTCGATCGGTCCCTTGATACGTTTTGCGTTTAGCGTTTGTCGTTCCGTCACACCCACTGCGCCCCGAGATCCGGCCGGAACGCCAGCTCCCAGCGCCAGACACCATCCGCGCGCACCCCGCGCCAGATACCGGCCGTGGGCGAGCAGTTCCCGTGGTCGTAGCGGTGGTGCGTGAGGTCGATGCGGTCGCCGCTGGTGTGCTGGAGCAGGCCCTGCACGCACGCGCCGTGCGTCACCAGCGCCACGCGCCGCAGCGGCGTGTCGTCCAGCTGCTCGAAGAGCTCGGCCACCCGTGCCCGCACCTGCGCCAGCGTCTCGCCCGGCGCGCCCTCGCCGAGCTTCTCGACCAGCGTCACCTCCATCCCCAGCGCCTCCGCCACCGCCTCGGCCGTGCTGCGCGTGCGGGTGAACGGCGAGGAGAAGACGTGCTCGATGCCGCGCTCGCGCAGCCAGTGCGCCGCCTGGACGGCCTCCTGCTGCCCGGCGGGAGTCAGCGGCGGGCCCGGCACGACGTTGTACGGCACCCCGGTGGAGCGGTCTGGCGCTGCGTGGCGGACGAGGTACAGCTCCTCAAGCATGTGTGTAAAGCCTCTCTTCCCGGTGGGCCGGGCACATGTGCGCTCTTTCACAGGGATTGTAGCAGGAGACCTGGGCACCCGCCACCGGAAGAACGCGTAGGAACCGCGAGCCAACGCGCTACCTCGCCTGCGCACCTAGCCGCGCAAAACGTAGTACAATCCGGCGTGTCAGGCCCACATTGGGGCATAGAACTCCAGCTCCCCCGCGCCTCGACGCACAGCGGGGCTCCGGGGGCGCAGTCCCAAAGGCGATCGATCCGCCGCGCCTCGGCGCAATGCGGGGACTCCGGGGGCGCAGTCGCCGAGAGAGTGATCTTCCCGACCCATATCTACCACCAAGATCCCTTAAAAAGGAAAAGAAGGAGACAACTTATGTCACGTCTCGCAGGGAGGGTGGCGCTGATCACCGGCGCGGGGCGCGGGATCGGCCGCGGCATCGCCCTAGGCTACGCCCGCGAGGGGGCCGACCTGGTGCTGGTGAGCCGCACCGAGCAGGAGCTGGCGCAGGTGGCGGCAGAGGCCCGCGCCGCCGGCGTCGAGGCGATCGTCGCCACCGCCGACGTACGCGACGAGACGGCGGTCCACGCCGCAGTCCACACCGCCGTTGAGCAGTTCGGCCGCATCGACGTGCTGGTGAACGCCGCCGGCATCCCGATGGTCTCGCCCACCACGGAGCTGCCACTCGAGAGCTGGCGGCGCGCGATCGACATCAACCTCACCGGCACGTTCCTCTTTTCCCAGACCGCCGGCAAGGTGATGATCGCCCAGGAGCGCGGCTCGATCATCAACATCGGCTCGATCCACTCCTTCCAGGGCATCCCGATGCGCGCCGCCTACGCCGCGAGCAAGGGCGGCGTGCTCCAGTTCACCCGCTCGCTGGCCGTCGAGTGGGCGCCACTCGGCGTGCGCGTCAACATGATCGCCCCCGGCTGGATCCGCACACCGCTCCAGGACGAGCTGGTGGCCGCCGGCAAGCTCGACCGCACGCCGATCATCGCGCGCACGCCCGCCCGGCGCATCGGCGAGGTGAGCGACCTCGTCGGGCCGGCGGTGTTCCTGGCGTCCGACGAGTCGGCCTTCGTGATCGGGGAGATGCTGGTGGTGGACGGCGGCTGGGGGGTGTACGGCTTCCTGTAGAGCTACGCCAGCGCCGCCAGACCAGCGTCCACGGCGGCGGGGAGCGCCGCCAGCGCCAGCGAGTCGCCGCGGTGCAGGGTGTCGGCGGCGACGAGCATGAGCCGCAGGCGCGCTAGCCGATCCGCCTGCTCCTCGGTGAGCGCGCCGGTTGCGAGGTAGCCCTCCATGAGCCCGCGGCGGAACGGCTCGGGGTGGCCCGGTAGCAGGCCGTGCGCCAGGTCGAACAGCGGGTCGCCCGCTACGACCTCCCCCGGCCGCACCAGCGCCTCGAGCTGGATGCTGTTGTCCGCCCCGGTGACGAGCGCTCGCTCCGGCCCCACCGCGCCGTGCAGCACGCACGGCTCCTCGCACGCGATCGCGGTGTGCTCGATGGTGGCGGCCCACAGCGCCGCGGCGCGCTCCTCGCCCAGCGCCTGCTGCGCCCGCGCCCGCGCCTCGCGCCGCCCTAGCCACCCGCCCAGCGCCTCGCGCCAGCCACGCACCGGCCAGCGGCCCGTGGTCTGGGGGCGGCCGAACCCGGGCGCCCCAATCTGGTGGGCCCGCCGCAGCGCGCGGCCCACCTGACGTGCCGCCAGGCGCAGCAGCGCCCCATCGGCCACTGCCGACAGCGGCGCGCCGGCCACGTGGCTCAGCACCACCCACGAGAACGGCACCTGGCCGCACGTCAGGTCGTGCGCGATCAGCCGCGGCGCCGGCAGATGCTTCAGCGCCAGGGAGCGCAGGAAGAAGACCTCACCCGCGAGATCCCCCTCGACGGCGATCGCCACCAGCACATGGCGCCCCGCCGTGCTCACCCGCGCCTCGACCCGCTCGTCATCCGCGAGCACCAGCGCGGCGCCCGTGGGGCGCATGTTCAGCGGCCCCACGATCTGCCCTACGTACTCGCCCAGCCGGCTCAGCACGCGGCCCCGCGCTCCGCCGCCCGCCTCGTCCAGTAGCAGGTTCAGGTGCGGGAACGTCGCTTGTTGTATCATTGATCTCATCGAGGGCCGATTATATAGCAATCCTGCCGGATATGAAACGTTGGGATAGATTTTCCCATGGGGGCTGCGCCCCCATACCCCCGCTCTGCGATGACGCGCGTTGACAGCGGGGCTGCGCCCCCCATACCCCCTCTGCGCTGACGCGCGTTTACAACTCACGTAGGATTGCTTTATACTCCACCCCAGAGATCACGCGAGCCCGCCGGAGAGATACCACCATGAGCGACGACACGCCGAAGCACTGGAGCCTGCTGACCCGCCTTGTCCACGAGGGTGAGCGCGCCCCCGCCCCGGCCGCGCCGCCCACCGCCACCCCGCTCTACTCCTCCTCCACCTACGTCTACCGTGACGCCGAGGCCTGGGAGGCCGCGATCGCCGGCGGCGGGTTCACCTACGGCCGCAACGGCAACCCCACCGTCGCCGCGCTCGAGGCCGTGATGGTCGCCGCAGAGGGCGGCTCCGGCGCGCTGGCCTTTGCCTCCGGCATGGCCGCGATGTACGCGGCGATCCTGGCCGCCGGCACCCCGCGCGGCGCCACGCACCCCCAGCCGCGCGGTATCCTCGCCGCCCGCGACATCTACGGCGTCACCACAGTGATGCTCGAGAAGTTCTTCGCGGCCCAGGGCGTCCCAGTAGCCCTCTGCGACATGTGCGACCTCGACGCGGTCGACGAGGCCATCGCGCGGCATACGCCCGATGTCCTGATCGTCGAGCAGATCTCGAACCCGCTCCTGCGCGTGGTGGACATCGCCGCCCTCGCCCAGCGCGCCCGCGCCGCCGGCGCCCGCCTGATCGTCGACAACACCATCGCCACGCCAATCCTCCAGCGGCCGCTCACCCTCGGCGCCGACATGGTGGTCCACAGCGCCACCAAGTACCTCGGCGGCCACGGCGACGTCACCGGCGGCGTGGTGGTCACTCGCGCGTCCCTCCCGCGCGACACGCTGCTCTCCTACACCAAGGTCCTCGGCGCGGTCCTCGGCCCCTACGAGGCTCAGCAGATCAGCCGCGGCATCAAGACCCTCGCGCTCCGCGTGCGCCAGCAGTGCGCCGCAGCCGCCCAGGTCGCCGCCTGGCTCGAGGCCCAGCCGCAGGTCGAGCGGGTCTACTACCCTGGCCTCGCCTCACACCCGCAGCACGCGCTCGCTACCTCCGCGTTCAGCGGCCTCTTCGGCGCGATGGTCTCGTTCGACCTGCGCGACGGCACGCGCGAGCGGCTCTACCGCTTCATCAACGGCCTGCGCCTCGTCCTCCCGGCCACCAGCCTCGGCGACGTCTACACGCTCGTGAGCGCGCCGATGATGTCATCCCACCGCGACCTCTCCCCCGAGCAGCGTGCCGCACGCGGCATCGGCGACGGCATGGTGCGCCTCTCGATCGGCATCGAGGAGCCAGAGGACATCCTCGCGGACCTGCGCGCCGCCCTCGCCGGCCTCTGACCGCGCGCTCGTCGTCGGGAGCTCCCCTGCCGCCACCACCTCGGTCACGTCGCCCGCCCCCAGCCGTGCTATGCACACGCTGTGGAGCCCTGGCCGCGGCCAAACCGCCCGCCGGCCGCATTCTGTCGCAACCGTACCGCCTTTCGCTGCGGCAGATCAACGCACAAAAGAGCATAGTGACGATACAGACCCGGCTCTCCGCGCTCGCTCTGCTCGTTGGCGCGTCCCTCGTGCTGACTGGTGCGCCCCCGGCCAGCGGCGCCGCGCGCCGAACAATGGCGTGAGCGCAACGCCCCACGGCCCGCGAGCGCACCCTCGCGGCCCTCACCAGCGGCGCCGGCGTCGTCGCCTACGTCCGCCACGTCCACCAGTAGCAGTAGGCCGTCACCGAGCACGCGCTCCCCGACGGCGCCATGTTCCGCAGCGCCGGCTGCTGCCGCGAGTCCATCCGCGCCTTCGCCCTGCTCGGCGACCCGATGCCCCCCGCGCGGATACGCGCCACCGTCGCCGACCTCTTCCTGCACGTGGACCGCCGGTGACGTCACGAGCTACCTACCCGCGGTAGCAGCCCCGCTGTGCTATACTCTGCCAAGTGAGCCGACCGCCGGAGGGAGCCGTGCCGAGCAAAATCCGCCCCGACGACTGGGATAGACTCTTCGCGCCTAACGCCCCACGCCGTGGCGGCCCTCTGCGAGCCCTGGGCTATCTCGTCCTCACCGTGCTCGTTCTCGGGCTGCTGGTGGGCGGTGGCGTCTTCCTGCTCGACGCCCGCGAGCGCCAGACCGCCTCCATCCGCGCCACCGGCGTCGCCTTCGCCACCAACGTCGCCCCGAGCCTCACCGCCGCTGCGGCGCCCACCGCCACCGTCGCCGCCCAGCTCACCGCCACCCGCTTCACCATCCAGACCGCCACCGCCGTCCGCGCGCTCGGCACCGTCGTGGCCACACCCGTCACCCCGGTTGCCGGCATCGGCCTCGGCGTCGTCACCGCCGGCGGCAACCTTCGCACCGAGCCCCGCATCGCCGACGACACCGTCCTGGGCCTGATCTGGCCCGGCGACCAGGTCACGCTCCTCGAGCAGCGCGAGGTTGGCGGCCAGCTCTGGTTCCGCCTCCAGGTGCTCCAGCCCGCCCCCGACCGCGGTGGCCAGGGTGTGCCCCCCGGCGCCGACGGCTGGGCCTCCGCGACGCTGCTCTCGCCCCCGACCCCCGCCCCCGCCCCGTAGCTGGTACAATGTTCGCTGACGCGAAAGGAGCGCCGGCGACAGGGAAAGCCTGTACCGTCTCAGCCCCTTTCCTGAGCCGCTGGAGCGCACGCCCCGACTCCGTAGGGAGAGGCGCCTCACAGGTATCGTGGTAGCCACAGGCGCCGCAGTCCTGCGCCCGGCCGCCCTCGCACCTAGTCAGGAACGGACCTGTTGATCGCACGTCGTACGCTCATTATCGCAGCCGTCGCCATGCTCGCCGCCGTCGCGCTGCTGGCGCTGGTCTTCGCGCGCTCGGCGCCGGCATCTCCCTCGGCTGCCCTGCCCACCCCACCCCCCTCGGCTGCCCCGCGCGCACCCGCAGCTCCCTCCGCTGCCCCGCTCATCGACTCGCCGCTGCCCTCCCCTACACCGCAGCCCTCCCCTACGCCGCAGCCCCCCGCCATCACCGCCAGTACCGGCGCGAGCGATCGTCAGCTCACCTTCCGGCTGCGCGGCCAGGCCCCCGCCGATGCCCGTGAGGCCCTGCTCTGGATCGACACCGCCGCTGGCCGCGAGGCCCGCCACGTCCCGATTGAGCCCGGCGCCCCCATCAGCGCCACCGTCACCCTCAGCGCCACCGACGTCATCACGGCCGGCGACCTCGGCTCGGGCACCAGCCTCGACTACTGGTGGGCCGTGCCCGCCCAGTCTGGCCCACCGCTGCGCGAATCCGGCACTCTCGCCCTCCCGCCCGAGATCGCCGCCATCGGCCAGGCCCGCCCCATCACCCCGGCCCTCGAGATCGCCTGGGTCGAGCGCGCTACGCCGCACTTCCGCCTCTTCGCCCCGCCCGGCAGCGACGGCGCCCGCGACCTCGAGCGCCTCACGCAGCTCGCCGAGGCCGGCTACGAGCAGGCCACTGCCGTCATCAGCCCCACCGAGCCGCTCAGCACCTCCGTCTACCTCGTGCCGCGCGTCTTCTGGCAGGGGGGCGTGGCCTACGGCGACGCGGGGCCGCTGATCATCAGCTACCTGGACCGCAACTACGCCGGCGTCGAGACCTGGAGCTACTTCGTCCACGAGGTCACCCACGCCCTCGGCGCTGCGCTGCTCCCCGACGACGCCGAGGTCGGCGGCGTGCTCGGCGAGGGCGTGGCTGTCTTCGCCACCGGCGGCCACTACAGCCTCGAGCCGATCGCGGCCCGCGCCGCCGCCCTGGCCGGCTCAGATCGCCTCGTGCCGCTCTGCGAGCTGCGCTACGACTTCTACGCCGCCCAGCACGAGGTGGCCTACCTCCAGTCCGCCTCGCTCGTGCTGTACATCGTGCAGACCTACGGCCTCGACGCATTCCTCGAGCTCTACCGCGCCCAGCGGCCGCAGCGCGGCGACCACGAGCAGAGCCTGGCAGAGTTCTGCGCCGAGGACGACGCGCGCCTGCTCCCGCCGATCGGCAAGACCAACGCCGAGCTCGAGCGCGAGTGGCTCGCCCACCTCGAGACGATCGCTCCCACCGAGGCCGAGCGCCGCGGCTGGGAGCTCACCGTGCGCCTGTACGACACGATGCGCCGCTACCAGGAGCAGCTCGACCCACCCGCCCGCATCCTGCCGCCGCCGCCCAAAGACTGGACGCCCGACGACGTCTTCCGCATGCTGACCCCAGCCACCGGCGTGCGCGCCGCCGCCTTCGAGACCATGCTCGCCGCGGCCGGCGACGCGCTCCACGGCGGCGACGTGGCTCGCGCCGACGCGCTCCTCGCCTCCGTCGAGGCCGGGCTCGACGCGGGTGGCGCCCCCGCCGACGAGCTCGCGCGGGGCTATGCGGGCGTCGCGCAGCTCCTCGAGGACGTGGCCCGCGCCATCCGCCTCGGGCGCCCCACCGCCCTCTCAGAGACCCTCGCCGACCCATCGCTCGCAGCGCGGCTCCCCTTCGGCACTCACGAGCTGCTGCGCGACCTGCGCCTTGCACCGGTGCGGCTCGATGTCCGCGGCGACGTGGCCGAGGGTGTGGTCGAGGTGCGCGGCGCGACGCGCGTCGGCCGTGCGGCCGACGGCGAGCTCTACCACGCGCGCTTCGCCAGAGACGACGGCGCCTGGCGTCTCACCTCCTGGGAGCCCTACACGCCTGAGATCGCGCCCCCGCCGGGACGAAATGTTGTGAGATGGTGACAAGAGCAGTGCGCTGCGGGCGCAGCTAAAGAGAACAAACACATGCGCCGAGAAGACTACATCCTCCGCCTGATCGCCGAGTTCGTGCGCGCCCTCCACCGCATCACCGGGCTTGCCCGCGAGGGGCGCCACATCGAGGCGCTCGAGTCGCTCGACCACGCCGCACGCCAGCTCGCCGGCGGCGGGCTCGACGACCTCCTCAGGCTCCCCAGCGCCGAGCTCCTCGCGCGGCTGACCTTCGGCGAGCAGACCGAGGTCGCCCGCGACCGCTGCGCCTTCGCCGCCGAGCTCCTCCGCGAGGCCGGCGCGAGCTACAGCGCGCTCGGCGAGGAGGACACCGCCGACGCCTCCTTCCTCGCCGCGCTGCGCCTCCAGCTCACCGTGCTGGAGCGCTACGGCGTCGAGGACATGCCCGAGTTCGCGCCGGACATCACCGACATCGTGGCGGCGGTCGGCCTCTACCGCCTGCCCCTTGACCTCTACCACTGGCTCGTGGCGCACTACGAGCGTACGGGCGCCTACGCCGACGCCGAGGACGCGCTGCACGCCCTGCTCGACGCGGTCCCCGGCGATACCTCAGCGCTCCAGCGCGGCCTCGCCCTCTACCACCGGCTGCTCGCGCGCACTGACGAGGAGCTGCTGGCCGGCGACCTCTCGCGCGCCGAGGTCGAGGAGGCCCTGGCCGAGCTGCGCGCCCGTTACGAGACCTGAACTGGCCGAGCTGCGCGCCCGTTGCGAGACCTGAACCGCACGCGCCGGCACCGCCCCGCCCCGCGTGCTATCATGCGCCGCCAAGACGCCCGGGCAGCGTGACCGGGCACAGATCCTACGGCGAGCGAAAACGATGGCTGAACAGATGTCACTCACCGCCGACGCCATCGTCGTCGGCAGCGGCCCCGGCGGCGCCACCGTCGCCCGTGAGCTGGCCCGCGGCGGCCGGCGCGTCCTGCTGCTGGAGCGCGGCCAGGACCACCGCCGCATGCCCTGGTACGGCACCTACCTCGGCGCCATGCTCTACTCCGACCACGCCAGCCTGCTCTTCACCCGCGAGGGGCTCCAGATTGTGCGGCCGCTGATGGTCGGCGGCGCCACCAGCATGTACTGCGGCTGCGCTGCCCCGCCCCCCGCCTGGCTCGCTTCCCGCTACGGCGTCGACGTCGAGCAGGAGGTCTCCGAGACCGTTGAGGAGCTCGAGGTCGCACCGCTCCCATCAGCCCAGCGCGGCGAGGGCTCCACCCGCATCGCCGAGGCTGGTCGCGCCCTCGGCTACGACTGGCAGCCGCAGCTCAAGCTCATGCGCCTCGGCCGCGCCCAGCCGCACGACTGCAGCGCAACGTGTATGCTCGGCTGCCGCTGCGGGGCTAAGTGGAGCGCCGCCGAGTTCGTGGATGACGCCGTGGTCGCCGGCGCCGACCTCCGCACCGGGGCGCGCGTCGAGCGCGTGCTCATCGAGGGCGGCAGCGCCGCTGGCGTTGCCGGGACCCTGGGCGGCAGGCCGTTCACCGCGCGCGCGGGGACTGTGGTGCTGGCCGCGGGCGGCATCGGCACACCGCGCATCCTGCAAGCCTCCGGATTCCGCGAGGCCGGCCAGGGCAGCACGATGGACGCCACCCTCATGGTCTACGGCGTCGCCAAGGGCCCCGGCATCGGCAGCGAGCCCCCTATGACCTGGGCGTGGCACGACGAGGACGCCGGCTTCATGCTCAGCACCCTGATCGACCCCTGGTTGCTCTACCCGATCACCGCCGCACTCTCTGGCCCGCGCCGGCTCGCCTCGTGGGCGCGGTACGGCAGCACCCTCGGCGTTATGATCAAACTGCGCGACGAGCTCTCGGGCGGAGTGAGCGCCCGCTCGATCAGCAAGCCCCTCGGCGCGCGCGACCGCGAGCGGCTCGGGCACGCCCGCCAGCTCGCCGAGCGCATCCTGGCCGAGGCCGGCTGTGACCGCGGCAGCATCTTCGCTACGCCGCTGCGCGGCACCCACCCCGGGAGCACGGCCCGCGTCGGCGCGCTGGTTGGGGCAGACCTCCAGGCCGAGACGCGCGGGCTCTACGTGTGTGACGCCAGCGCCTTCCCCGAGGCCCTGGGTCGCCCCACCGTCCTGACGCTGATCGGCATGGGGAAGCGGCTCGGACGCGCACTACTGGCTTCCTAGCAGCATGGGCTTCCATCGCCCGCCTCAGACTCGCGGGGTGCCCACCCGCACCGGCGCAATGATGTGTACGCGCTCTACCACCTTGCCACCGATGACGACCCACGCGACCACCCGTTCAGCTTCCCGCGCCTCATCCAGCTTGATGCGCTCGGTGATGCTCTCGCCGACGCACTGGAGCGTCGCAACGCGCGCCGCCCGGACGCCGCCGCGCTCCGCGGACACCTCGAGACCCTGCTGGATCCGCCCGCCCCTCCGGTGCGTACCTCGAGTGGGATTGGGTGTGCCCTATCGCTCCTGGCGCTTGTCGAGGTGACCGATGCAGACAACACCGGCGCGTGGCGCCAGGTCCGCGCGGGGGACACTGTCGGCTGGGTGAGCGCGCGCTACCTGCGGATCACGGGGTAGTACACGAAAATGGTACAATTGCATAGATTCGCAACGACTCTGGTTATTGCGAACATCCCCAGTCACAGGTATACTGTAACTGGTTCATAAACATGATGTAAGGTAGCGGGATGGCATACGATCAGCGTTACGACAAGGCGCGAACTGGTACAACTCGCCACCTGGACTCCGACGAGGCTGGCGACTACAAGAACGGTATGCAGGAGTACTTCGAGGGGGCGCGCGGCAGGACGCAGCGCTTCGCTCAGAAGACCGCGTACTTGCGCGAGGTGCAGACGGAGATCGACACGCTCGGTCGCGAGGCCCACGATCGCCCGACGGGTGTGCTGAGCGGTGGCGACATTGATATCGCCTATCACTACCTCGGGATCGGTCTCGGCCTCATCGCAACCCTCTACTCCATCGTCGGCGCAATCTTCGCGCTCAACGGCGGCGGCGAGCAGCTCATCGGGGCGATCTCGCAGCGCTGGTCCGCGGGCCCGGCCGCGGCCCTCTCAGAGGCACTCTTCAGCATCCGCACCCTCGCCGCACTCGGCCTCCAGGCGCTGCTCTTCATCATCATGGTCGGGACGCGCCGCAACCCCAACACCTGGCAGCATTGGGCATCCATGATCGCCAGCGCGGCGCTCACCTACGCCGGCTGGAGCAGTCTGTGGCTCGCCTACGGCGCAGCCCCCGTTGCGGCCATCACCGCCACCATCCCGGCAGCCCTGATCGGCGGCGCCCTCACCTGGCTCATGATCAAGGCGACCAGCACCGAACTCCCGCGCCGTGCGATGATCGGCATCATCGTGGCGGGCGTGGTGGCCGGGGCGCTCGGCACGGCCTCGCTCATCCACTGGTCGGGCGCGCTGCTCGCCTGGGGAGCGGACCAGATCGCCCGGCGCTTCATGGTCATCGGCTAGCCATTCCCCGCGCTACCAGCATCAGACACGCCCCTCACGCTCAGCGCGAGGGGCGTTGCCGTTCTGCCTCAACCCTCGGCCGGCCGGTGCTCACCGCCGCACGTCGCCGCCGACCACAGACCCAGCTGGCGCTCGCTTGCCATCTCCTGCGCCTGCCTGAAAGATGCCTGGTACTTGTACTTGGCATCGTAGGTGTACTCAAACGCATACCCCTGGGCAAGCATCTCGAGGTTGAACAGCCGCCCGTCCTCCAGCCACACGAAGCGCAGCGCCCGCCCGTAACGATCGCGCTCATCCTGGCTCGGGTCGATCTCGAGCAGCACAGTCTGTCCTGTCAGGAGCTCCTTCGCCCGGTTCGACGCCTCCACCCCGTAACACTCCACCGGCTTGCGCGGGTCCACCGACTCGGGGGTGTCCAGACCGATCAGCCGCAGCCGCACTTCCACTCCGCCCAGCTCCACATCCACCGTGTCGCCGTCGATCACATCCACCACCCTGCCGCGCTCAAGACCCGACGGGAGCTGCGGGTAGGCCGCACCCAGAAGCTCACGCCCATCCACCGCTGCCACGGGGGCCTCGGTCGGCGGAGCCTGCGTCTCGCCCGGTAGCGCCGTCGCGCGTGGGAGTGCGGTCGGCGGAGCCTGCGTCTCGCCCGGTAGCGCCGTCGCGCGTGGGAGTGCGGTCGGCGAAGCCTGCGTCTCGCCCGGTAGCGCCGTCGCGCGTGGGAGTGCGGTCGGCGGCACAGGCCGAACCGTCGGCGCGCTCGCGGCGGGGGGGCCGCCCAGCCCGAACACCTCACGCACCAGCGCCTCGGCGGCGCCCGGGTTACTGCTGAAGTACACGTAGGCGGCGATCGCCACGATGATCACGCCTAGGACCGAGAGCTTCCGCGAGGGGGTGGCCTTCGTGGTGCGGCGACGGCGTGTGCTGGTACGCTTCATCAGGGGCTCCTCGCTCGATTTGCAAAAATAGCGACCTGTGCTATAATCCCACGCGGGCCTCTAGCTCAACGGTAGAGCAGTTGACTCTTAATCAATTGGTTCAGGGTTCGAATCCCTGGGGGCCCACCACTACAGACCGCCCTATCTCATGATGAGATGGGGCGTTTTGCTGGCCCGCTCCACCTTCCACAGCTCTGGAGCTGGCGTTGCAGCAACACTCAAAACATATGCTATAATCTCACGCGGGCCTCTAGCTCAACGGTAGAGCAGTTGACTCTTAATCAATTGGTTCAGGGTTCGAATCCCTGGGGGCCCACCACTTCGCGGCGCCCGGCCTCTCGGCCGGGCGTCGCCTTTTCTCCCGCGCACCCCCGCGCTGCACCCACGCCGCCTGCTAAACATCACTGCTCTCGCATATTGTAGCGCACTCGTCCAGTCCCAGCTCTCTTCTCTCTATAGCTCCTGGCCCTCTCCGCAAGCGCCGTACCACTGCCACCGCAACGCGGGCCGTAACGAGCCCCCGACACCCACCGCGTATCCTGCGGGTGTATCGCGTTCGATGGTGTATGGACGGGCCGCAGTACAAGACCCTCGGCCTCGGCTTCCCGGCGCTGGCGATTACCCCCAACGGCCGCCCGCGCGTCGTGGTCGACGTCAGCTACACCTCCGACTCGCAGGGCCTGCACTACCTGGCCTGCGACCAGGGCTGCACCGAGCGCGCGGGTTGGAGCGCAGTCAGGCTCGCCGAGCGCGGCAGCGGAACATCCGCAAGCTGGGACCTGGAGCTCGACGCGGCCGGCAACCCGCGCCTGATCTTAAACCAGGGCTCCACCGCCGACGTCACCGGCAACCAGCTCTACTTCGCCTGGTGCAACGCGGGATGCTTCGACGCCGAGGTACGCGACCACCGTCGGCCTGCCGGCGGGCGCCAGCCAGAACGCCGACCTTGAGCTCAACGCCCCCCGGCCGGCCACACATCGCCTACAACGCCGCCTCGCCCCATCTGCTCGGCTACACCTGGTGCGACGATGGCTGCGGCACGCCCGAGACCTGGAAGCGCCAGGCGATCGAGAGCAGCGGCACCCTCGACCAAGAGTTCAAGCCCGCCGCCCCACTCTCCTGCAAGGAGCAGGGCTGGTTCAACGCCGTCCCCACGCTCGCGCTCGACCCGCAGGGCAACCCGCGGATCGCCCGTCTCTGCGCCCTCGGTCGCGTACATCACTGCCGTGGTCTGTGGGGCCGCGTGTGCTACAATCAGCGCCGCGAAACCCACAGCAGGAAAGAGGGAACAATGGAGTACCGACGACTCGGCCGGTCCGGCCTGAAGGTTGCCCCGATCTGCCTCGGCAGCATGCAGTTCGGCTGGACCGCGGACGAGGAGCAGTCTTTCCGCATCATGGACGCCTACGCCGATGCGGGCGGCAATTTCATCGACACCGCGGACATCTACTCGGCCTGGATCCCCGGCAACCCGGGCGGCGTGAGCGAGGAGATCATCGGACGCTGGCTGAAGCGCCGCGGCGACCGCCACATGCACGTGGTGGCAACCAAGGTGCAGGGCCGCATGTGGCCCGGCCCGAACGGCGCGGGCCTGAGCCGCGGCCACATCATGAAGGCCGTGGACGACAGCCTGCGCCGCCTGCAGACCGACTACATTGACCTCTACCAGACGCACTGGCCGGACTACGAGACGCCGCAGGAGGAGACGATGCACGCCCTGGACGACCTGGTGCGCGCGGGGAAGGTGCGCTACATCGGCTGCTCGAACGAGCCGGCCGGGCGCCTGACGAAGGCCATGTGGATCAGCGAGCGCGAGGGCCTGAGCCGCTTCGTGAGCCTGCAGCCGCCCTACAGCATGGTCAAGCGCGCCAACTTCGAGCGCGAGAACCAGGCGGTCTGCCAGGACTTCGGCATCGGGGTGATCCCGTACAGCCCGCTGCAGGGCGGCTTCCTCACCGGGAAGTACCGCCGCGGAGCGACTCCCGATAGCGTGCGGGCCGAGGGGCTGAAGAAGTTCATGACCGAGCGCAACTACGACCTGATCGAGGCGCTGGAGCGCATCGGCCAGGCCCGCGGCGCCACGGTCACGCAGGTGGCGCTGGCGTGGACGCTGGCCCAGCCGGCGATCACCTCACCGATCATCGGCGCCAACTCCGTCGAGCAGCTAAACGACATCCTCGGCACGCTGAGCGTGGCGCTCACGCCCGAGGAGCTGAAGACGATCGACGACGCCAGCGAGTGGAAGTCACAGGAGATATAGGACTTTATGTCAAGGGAGGGCTGGCCCTCCCTTGAACCCTTCGGTGGAATGTGGGGCTACCGGCGGGGGCGAGCGAGGCTCGGCGCAATGCGGCGCCCGCGGATCGTGGTGTTCTTGAGCGCCCGGATGATCTTCGCGGCGTGCGGCTCGGGCACCTCAACGAAGGCGAACCGCTCGAACAGCTCGATCGCTCCGATCGCCCGGCCGGGCAGGCCCGCCTCATTCGCGATCGCCCCGACGATATCCGCCGGGCGCACGCCGTCGTCCCGACCAATATCCAGGAACAGGCGGGTCATACCGCGCTCCGGCCCGAAGTCCCGCCGACCGCCGTACTCGCGCCCGCCGTAGTCACGCCCGCCATCCCGGCCAACATCGCGGCGCATCGGCCGGTCACGATTCTCCAGGTCCGGCTCCGCCGCCGCAAGCGCGTCGTCCGAGGCATCGAGCGGCTGGCCGAGCAGCAGCTTGAATGCCGCTGCGGCCAGGTCTGTCGGGCTGAACTCCTCGGCCAGATCCTCGGCCATGATCGAGTACGCCTCGAGGCCGCCCTGCTCGATCGTCTCGCGCAGCGTCTCCTTGAACGACTCACGGCGGCGCGCGATCACGTCCGAGACCGTCGGCAGGCGCAGGCGCTGGATAGTGGCCCCCGTAGCGCGCTCGATCGTCCGAAGCAGCCCGCGCTCACGCGGCTTCACCAGCGTGATCGCGCTCCCGGTGCGCCCCGCGCGCCCGGTGCGGCCGATGCGGTGGACGTAGATCTCCGGATCTAGCGGGATATCGTAGTTGACCACGTGCGACACGTGCTCGACGTCGAGACCGCGCGCGGCGACATCGGTAGCTACCAGCAGCTCGACCTGACTGCTGCGGAAGCGGCCCATCACCCGGTCACGCTGCACCTGGCTCAGGTCGCCGTGGAGCGTCTCGGCCGGGTAGGCGCGGGCCGTGAGCCGCTCGCCGAGGGCGTCCACCTCACTCTTCGTGCGGCAGAAGATGATCGCCGACGTCGGCATCTCAAAGTCCAGCACGCGGGCCAGCACCTCGAACTTATCGCGCCCGCCGACCTCGTAGTACACCTGGCGAATCTGCGGCACCGTCAGCTGCTTTGCGGCCACCACGATCCGCTCCGGCGTGTGCATGTAGCGCTGCGCCAGGCTTGCGATCGGGCCGGGCATCGTGGCCGAGAACAGCGCCGTCTGGCGCTCGGAGGGCGTCTCAGAGAGGATCGCCTCGATATCCTCGATGAAGCCCATCGCCAGCATCTCGTCGGCCTCGTCCAGCACCACCACCCGCACCCCCTCGAGGCGCAGCGTCCCGCGGTTGATGTGGTCCAGGATGCGGCCGGGCGTGCCCACCACCACGTGCACACCGCGCTGCAGCGCCCGCAGCTGGCGGTCGATCGGCTGGCCGCCATACACCGGCAGCGTGGTCACACCGCGGTGCTTACCGTAGGAGTGGAAGGCCTCGGCCACCTGCATCGCCAGCTCGCGCGTGGGCGTGAGCACCAGCGCCTGGGGCGAGTGCTGCCCTGGGTCCACCCGATCCACGATCGGCAGCGCGAAGGCCGCCGTCTTGCCGGTACCCGTCTGGGCCTGCGCGATCACATCCGCACCGGCCAGCATGCGCCCGATCGTCTGCGCCTGCACCGGAGTCGGCTCCTCGTAGCCGAGCTCCGTCACAGCGCGCAGCGTCGGCTCACTCAGGCCGAGGTCGCTGAAGGAGGTCCTCTGTTGTGTGTCTTCCATATACCTCACGCAAATACGAAACGGGCGGGCCGTCCGCGGACCCCACCCGGATGACGAAACCGTTCGCGTCTTCGGGTAGTATACCACCTGCGGACCGTCCGCGCGCTGCTCTCCCACCCCGGAGCGCAGCAAAGAGCGTGCCCATGCCGCACACGAGGTATCGCGCCAGCGGCCTGCTCAGACAACCAGCCGCCCAAGGCGTGCAGGCTTTAAGAGAGCACAACCTGCGGTACAATGCCCAATCATCACCATGTTAAGGAGAGATCACATGCTCGCGATCATCGCCGTCGGCGACCTCGTGTGGGACGTGCTCGTCAAGCCGGACGGCATCCTGCTCCCCGGCGGCGACACCACCGGCCAGATCCAGCTCGCCCCCGGCGGCTCGGCGGCGAACGTCGCCGCATGGATCGCCCGCTCCGGCATGCCCGCCGGCTTCGTCGGCTCCGTCGGCCGTGACATCTTCGGTGACCTGATCGTCGACAGCCTGGCGCGCGAGGGGGTCGAGATGCACATCCACCGCACCGACATCCGCGACACCGGCGTCATCCTGGCGATGATCGATCGCGCCGGCCAGCGCTCCCACGTCACCAACCAGGGCGCCGACTTCCAGCTGCTGCCGGAGAACCTCCCCGAGGGCGCGCTGCGCGCCGCGTGCCACGTCCACATCACCGCCTGGTCGCTCTTCACCGACCCACCGCGGGGCGCGGCGATCCGGGCCGCCCAGATCGCCAAGGCGGCCGGCGCCACCATCTCGTTCGACCCGGCGTCCTACCAGATGATCCGCGAGCTCGGCCACGACAAGTTCGCGCGCTACACCGCAGGCCTCGCGCCCGACATCATGTTCCCCAACCGTGACGAAGGCGAAGCCCTCACCGGGGAGCGCGACCCGGAGGCCATCGCGGCCGAGCTCCGCCAGATGTACCCCGGCGCGGTGGTCGCCCTCAAGCTCGACAGCGACGGCTGCTTCGTCGCCGCCGACGGCCACACCCAGCACTACCCCACCGTCGACACAAACGTCGTAGACACCACCGGCGCCGGTGACGCCTTCGACGGCGCGTTCCTCGCCCGCTACCTGCGCGACGGCGATCTGGCAGCGGCGGCGCAGTTCGCCAACCGCATCGGCGGCTGGGTCGTGTCGCGCGACGGCGCCCGCCCGCCGGCCGACGACGAGCTGCGACAGATTCTCGCACCCTAGCGCCGGGCCCCGCCCTCATAGTGGCATAATCCGTGCATCGCTGCTCCCAAGCGCAGACAGAGAGGAGCAGCCATGCCGGACACAACCATCATCAAGATCAACTCGAACTATTCGCCGCACGGCGAGCAGGGCCAGAAGTACCTCGCCTCCGGCAAGAACATCTCCATGCGGATGTGGGAGCAGGAGCAGCCGGGCCAGGGCGGGGCGACCGTCCGGCGCGAGTACGAGACCGTCGGTTTCGTCATATCCGGGCGCGCCGAGCTCGAGCTCGAGGGCCAGACCGTGCTCCTCGAGCCGGGCGACTCGTGGGTTGTGCCGAAGGGCGCCGCCCACCGCTACCGCATCCTCGAAACCTTCACGGCCGTCGAGGCCACCTACCCGCCGGCCTTCATGCACGGCCGCGACGAAGCCTGAGCGCGAGCATGCACGTGACCAGCGCGGAAAAGAAGAGAGGAGAGGATGACGGTACAAGACGAGACTGTTCTGTACACCGGCCCCGGGACCACCATCACCGACGCACATGCGATTATTGACGGGAGGACCTACGCGCTCTCGGACGTCCACTCGGCGTCGCTCGACAAGAGCGCCGGCTGGGGGCCATACGCGTGGGCCGCGCTGCTTGCCGGCCTCGCCATCGCCATCGGCGGCTATCTCGCCTGGGGCACGCTGCTGCCGCCCGTGATCGCAGGTGCCACACTCGCCATCGTCGGCCTCGTCCTGCTTTTCACCACACCGCGGCGCTACTTCGTCCGCATCCGCGACCACGACGGGTCCGTCGTCAGCGTCCCGGTCACAAGTGAGGAGCGCGCCCACCGCATCATCGAGGCCGTAGACAAGGCGCGGCTGCGCGAGCGGCAGGCGGGCGGCGGCGACCGCTGAGGGCTCATGCGGGTTGCGCGGGGGTGCGGGGCGCGGTATCATGGGGTCGGGCCGGCGCGCGGGCGCACGGCACGGACGAAAGGCCCCGCGATGGCCCGTCTCCTCAAGCGGCAAGAGGCAGTGCTCCCCGCCGAAGCGCACGCGCTGGTGCAGCAGCTCATCGCCGCCGGCTACAAAGTCACGCGGCCGCGCCTAGCGGTGCTTGCCGCCGCCGTTGAGCAGGGCAGCTCCTTCACTGCGGCAGACATCGAGCGGCGTCTGGCGGAGCAGGGCGAGTCCCCGGGCGAGGCCAGCATCTTCCGGACTCTCAAGCTCCTTACCGACCTCGGCCTCATGCAGCGCATCCACGGCGTGGACGACTGTCACCGCTACGCGTTGAGCAGCGGCCACGCCCACAGAATCGTCTGCACCAGCTGCGGGCGGCTCGTCGAGTTCGCAGACTGCGCCATCGAGGAGCTGGCCGCGCGGCTGGAGCGGGCTACCGGCTACCGCATCCGCAGCCACCTACTCGAGTTCTTTGGCAGCTGCCCGCACTGCCTCGCCGCGAGCTAGAGCAGCGCGTACGTGCGCTTGCCGGCCTCAATTCCGGCTCAGCTCTTCTGTCAACCACTGTAGAGTGAAGCGCCGACCGCCGTGCAGCAAGGCCGAGGCAGCCATACGGCTCTTCAGCACGCGCTGCGGCAGCCCTCGTCACCCACTGCTTCCTACCATCAAAGCTCATCATCGAGCGGGCTTCGGACGCCGCGCCCCCCGCGGTTCAGCACGTGCGTGTAGATCATCGTAGTCTTTACATCGGAGTGGCCGAGAAGCTCCTGAACAGTCCGGATATCGTAGCCGCTCTCGAGCAGGTGGGTGGCGAAGCTATGGCGGAAGGTATGGCAGCTCGCCGGCTTGTCGATGCCCGCCTGCTTCACAGCCTGCTTCACCGCCTTCTGCAGCCCACTCTCGCTCAGGTGGTGCCGGCGCAGCACCCCGCTGCGGGGGTCAGCTGAGATACGCTCGGCCGGGAACACATACTGCCAGCCCCACTCAGCGCTTGCGTTCGGATACTTGCGCTCAAGGGCCATGGGGAGGTAAACGCTACCGTAGCCCTGCTGCACGTCGGCCGCGTGGAGCCGACGGACAGCCAGCAGGTGCTCGGAGAGCAGCGGCACGAGGCGACCGGGCAGCATCGTCAGCCGATCCTTCGCGCCCTTGCCGTCGCGGACCGTCAGCTGGCGCATGACGAAGTCCACATCTTTGACCCGCAGCCGCACGCACTCCAGAAGCCGCAGGCCGCTTCCATAGAGCAGCTGTGCCATCAGCTTATGCGTGCCGTCGAGCTCGCGGATGATCGCCTGGACCTCATCGCGCGTCAGCACGACGGGGAGGCGCTGCGGGGCCTTCGCCTGCACAACATCCCGGGGGTCATCGATCGGGATATCGAGCACATCGCGGTACAGGAACAGCAGCGCGCTGCGGGCCTGGTTCTGCGTAGACGCCGCTACCTGGCTGTCCACCGCTAGGTGTGAGAGGAACTCCTCGATCGCGGGGGCGCCGAGCTCGCGCGGGTGTCGCAGCTTGTGGAAGCGCACATAGCGTACGATCCACCCGACGTAGGCCTCCTCGGTTCGCAGCGCGTAGTGCTTGCTGCGCATCGTCTCACGGACGAGGTCCAGCAGCTTCTTTGCAGGAAGTGTCATTGCGGCACGGGAGTCACTGTGCGCAGCCGGCGCGGGCAGCGTTTGGCGCGGGCATCGATGTGGTAGCATACCGTCGGCGCCCCTCGCCGTCTATGCCCCGGACATCCTGGGAGTCAGTGACGGGATCTCCTCCCCGCAGATAGTGCAGCTAGACATCATGGCGTGGGAAATGTACGATATAGTGGTCGGGCGAGGATCGACAAGCCTTCGCACGCACTGATCGACAACCCGTACCCTGCGCATACCTCACGCGGCACATCATACGAACACACGTTCACATCCGAGGAGTGTATGCGCGCACGTGCGAAGCGACTGCCCGGGCAGCCAGGGACCAAAGAGCTACTCAAGACATACGGTGACCGCTTAGTCTGCGTCCGCTACCGCTACGATGCGGCTCAGCGAAAGCGGTACAAGACCGCCGAGATCATTGTGGACGAGGGACCGTGGAGTCCGCCGGGGGAGACGTATGCGCCGCACACCCTTGTCTACGTGCGGGTGGCCCGGAACGAGGTCGACATACGGGGTGCGGTGCGGTCTGCTGGGGGCCTGTGGCAGCCGCACTACATGCTCTGGGTGCTACGGTACGCGGAGGTGGAGCGGCTTGGCCTGCTCGACCGAGTTGTAGAGCCGCCGGAGCTGTAGGGGGCATGCTATAGCTGGCGGAAATAGGTCTGGTCGGTGTTGGCAGGACAGGTGTCAAGTGTTATGCTGAAGCGACCTTGGTAACGAAAGGCCGCTCCGATGCGCGAGAAGCAGTTCACGCTGAGCCGA
>JBDLTZ010000020.1:0-2982 GCA_039805565.1 Chloroflexota bacterium
GCGGGCTGCCGATCGTCTGGGGCGAGCACCCGCGCACCGGGGCGCCCATCATCTGGGACCGCTGGGCGGCCACCAACCCGCACGCGCTCGTCGTGGCCGAGTCGGGCAGCGGCAAGACCTACGCGGTGAGCGGGCTGCTCATCCAGGAGCTCGCGCTCGGCGAGGACGCGCTGCTCATCCTCGACCCGAAGTTCCAGGAGTACCGCCGCCTGGTGACGGCGCTCGGCGGGGCGTACATCTCGCTCTCCAGCAAGGCCGGCTACCACATCAACCCGCTGGAGCTGCCGCGCCTCACACCGGAGCGGGCGCAGTCCGTGCGCGAGCTGGAGGAGGACCTGCTCGGGCAGCGCATCGGCGTCGTGAAAGCACTCGTCGCGCGCGAGCTGAAGGCGCAGGGGACGCTGCTGGACGGCGCCGGCCTGGCAGCGCTGGAGGACGCGCTCGCCGCGGCGTACGAGGCGTGCGGCGTCACATCCGACCCGCGTACGTTCGGGCACGATATGCCGACGTTCTCCGACGTGCAGGACCAACTGGCCGCGGTCGACTCTGAGCTCGCCCGGGCGATGACGCTCTTCACGCGCGGGACGGTGGGTGACCTGTTCAACCACCCATCGAACATCCCGACCGACAACCCGCTCCTGGCGCTCGACCTCTCGGCGCTGCTGCGCGCGAACGACGAGGTGCTCTCGCGCCTCATCCCGATCGTGGTGATGGACTTCTTTGTCACGACGGCCATCAACCGCCCCACGGGGCGGCGCGCCCACCTGGTGCTGGATGAGGCGCACGCGCTGCTGCACTCCGAGGCCGGCGCGCGGACGCTGCAGACGATCTTCCGCATCGGCCGCAGTCTCCAGTTCAAGGCCACGGTCATCACGCAGAGCCTGGACGACCTGGACGAGAGCGAGCACACGCGCGTGCTGCTGGAGAACGCGCGGACGAAGCTGCTGCTTGGGCTGAACGGAGACTCGGGCGCCGTGGCGCGGGCGGCCGAGGTCGTGAACCTGGGCGAGCAGGAGGCGACCTACCTCGCGAGCTGCCGCAAGGTCGACGGAGTGGGCGCGACGGCGCTGCTGCTCGCGGACGGCGAGCGCACACCGCTGCTCATCCCGATGTGGCCCGAGGCCATCCACCAGATGATCACCGGCCGCTCGCGAGGCGAGGAGGTGCGCCGATGATCGAACGCACCTTACGCCGCCGTGTCCGGGGCGTGGCTCTGGGCGTAGTGCGCGCCGCAGGCGAGAACCACCTGCCACGTACGGGCCATGACATGCGGAATGTTGGCGCGGAAGCGCTCGTACTGCTCGGCGGGCGGTGCGGAGGGACGGTCGGTGACGCCGCGGACGATCAGGCAGGGGGTGGCGTTCATCGCGCATACCTTGGCGACCGCGCCCGACTCCCAGTCGGCGATCGTCGCGCTGTGGCGCTCGCGGAGCGACCCGACGTTGGCGTGTGTGACGTCCACGTCGCCGGTGACAACCACACCGTGGCGCACCGGGAATGGCAGCGCAACCTCGTCCCACAGGCGCGGCAGCTCAATGGTGTGGTCGGCGACGAGCGTGCTGGTGGCTGGCGAGAGCTGTGGGCTCAGGTCGTGGATGATCGTCCGCGTCGCGATCACCAGGTCGAGCTCTTCCAAGGTCTCATCGACCCCGCCCGCGGTCCCCAGCACGGTGTAGAGAGCCGGCCGCCAGGTGAGAATCGCGTACTGGGCGCTTGCGGCCGCGCTGATCTTCCCGACGCCCCCGCGCAGCAGCACCACGGTCACGTCGTCGTGGGGCGGTGCGAGGCGGGTGGTGGTGTACTCCCCCACGGGCACCTCCGTCGCCGGCGGCAGGTCTGGGAGCAGCTCCAGCAGCGCGTGCCACTCTCGGCGCGCCGGGACGTGGGCAATGATGTGCATGGGTCCCTCCAGGCCGTCGTCCATACGTCCATTCACCGGCCATATCGGACCTATGCTCGCGTACTCACCCGCCGCTGTCAATCCGCCGCGCGACGGACACGACCCTCCCGGAGCTCAACACGAACAGGAGGGGAGCAGTGGTAATCGCCGGCTACCGCCTCAACCTCGACGCCCTTCTGGCGCGCATCGTCTACCGCTGGCGCTGGCGCATCATCCTCACCGCCGTCGCGCTCACCCTCGGCACGGGTCTGGTGACCGGCGCCCTCCCGCCCGTCTGGCGCGGCGAGGCGCGGCTGATTGTGCGTGCGGAGCCGGGGGCGCAGATCACCGTCGACGGCCACGCCTGGCCCGCCACAGCCTACGCCGGCACACACACGGTCGCAGCGACCCTTGCCGATGGCCGCACGGCGTGGGCAGACGTCACGCTCGTGGCGGGCGAGGCGCTCACGATCACGCTCCCGTCAGGGCTTCCCTCCCCGCGCGTGCAGCTCCTCGCCCCGGCCGCGCCTGGCCTGCGGATCGACCGCGTGTGGTGGGCTGACGAGAGTTGGCGGATGGTGAGCATGCCGGTGCCGCGTCCCACATCAGAAGGGGAGGCTGTGTCGCCGGCGCCGACGCCCTACGCCGGGCAGACCGTCGCGCTCGGGGCAGGTCGCGCGGAGCGCCTGGCGACGATCGACGCCTACGCCGGCCTCGCCGACCAGGCCTACGTCGGCGACGCGCTCGTCGAGGCGGTGTATGCACCCGATCCCCAGGCCGGGCGCATGGGCGCACCGGCCGGGACCGTCGAGGTGCGCGGGTGGGGTGGTCAGACCAGAGCGGTCACCGTGACGGTGCCGCTGACGCTGGTGCGCTTCAACCCGCAGGGCGACTCGCTCCTGCTGGCTGAGCAGATAGCGGCGGGCGAGCAAGTGTCGCTCGTCGCGCGGGACGACACGCACGTCCCGCTCGTGGCAGTCCCGGGACACATCACCCGCGTCACCTGGCACGACGAGGGGGACGCGGTGGCGCTCGCCAGCCGGCAGGGGGATCGTCTGACGCTCACCCTGATCCGGCTCCGGCCCTCGGTGGTGACTGCCGTG
>JBDLTZ010000021.1:0-27477 GCA_039805565.1 Chloroflexota bacterium
TGGGCGCGTGCTGGGAGTCACCGGTGTCGGCCATACCCTTCACGCGGCCCTCACCCGGGCGTACGAGGTGGCGGACGTGATCAGCTTCCCGGGTATGCAGCTCCGGCGCGATATCGGGGCCAAGGCGTAGCGCCGCTGCGCACGACGGGCGGTTGGGGAGCCTCACGCTCTTACGGCCGCCCGCCAGCATGTCAGTGCGGGTGCGCCAGTGGTCGCCCGACGACGACGCGGAAGCCGAGGTGGTAGCGCCAGTAGTGCGGTGGCAGATGGCTGCCCCGGTACGTCGCGCGGGCGTTCGTGGCCAGCGAGACGCACGACGAGCCGCGCAGAACGTAGTGTCCGACCTGGTGCTGCGGGAGTGCCGAGCCCGGGTAGCTCGTGTACTCGCTCGCCGTCCACTCCCACACGTTCCCCGTCATGTCGTGGATGCCGTAGCGGCTGACTCCGGCCGGGTAGCAGCCCACCGGCGTGGTGAGCCAGCTCTGCCGACCGTTGGCGGTGTTCGCTCGCCCGGCGTCCCACGCGTCGCCCCATGGGAACACCTGCTTGCGGCGAGCGCCAGGCCCCCAGGTCGCCGCCTTCTCCCACTCCGCCTCGAGCGGCAGCCGCACCACTGTGCCCTGTGGGATCATGCCGGCCCGCGATGCCTCGGTCGTGAGCCAGGCGCAGAAAGCCACCGCATCGTCCCAGGTCACGCCCACTACCGGGAGCGACGGGTTGTTGAAGCGCGGGTCGTGCCAGTAGTGCGGCCGTGCCCGGTCGGGGTTCGCCTCCAAGAAGCGGGCGTACTCGTGGTTTGTGACCGGGTAGACCCCGATGCGGAACGCCGGCACGTCGATGCGCTGCTGCGGCCCCTCGTCCTCGAAGCCGGCGACGCGAGCGCCGAGCAGGAAGCTGCCGCCCTCAACGTATGCCATCGGGGGGAGAAGCTCATTGAAGCGCGGGTCGCCGAGCTGGCCGAGGAGCAGGCCGGCCCGCACCCGCTCTGGAAGCGGGCTGTGCTGCGCACCGAGCAGGTCCAGGAGCTCGCACCGTGTGGCGGCAGTGAGATCTTGGGGGCGAGCGTCGGGGTCGAGCTCTTGGAGGAGGGTAGCCCCGAGGAGCAAGCTGGGGCGCTGGGGCTGGGCACTCTGCGGCTTGTTCCGGACCAGTGGGCCGATGACGGCCGCGCTGCTGCCGGGCTCGCGCGTATCGCGGAGGCGGACGGCGAGCGCGAGTGCCTCGTGCCATGCCGTGCTTGTGCTGTGGTGGGCAAGGGCCGTGAGCTTGGCGGGCGCGGCGGCGAGGGCGCGCGCGGCCAGATAGGAGCGCAGCGCGCCATGGGGCATCGTGAGGGTGCCGGGGCCGGAGGGGGCAAGCAGCGAGGCGCGCAGGCAGCGCGCGGCCAGTTCTTCGGTGTGGCGCACCTCACCCCCCAGCGGCGAGAGCGACTCGAGCAGCAGCTCGATAGCTTCACCCTGTGACAAGCTGACGCTCGCGGGTGCCGCGGCCAGCTCCTGCAACCTCAGCGCGAGCGGCTGGAGCAGCGCGAGCCGCACCTCGGCGGACGAGAGCGCGGGGAGACCAAGAGCAACACCAAGTGGCGCCTCGTTGCCCCAGCGGTCAAGGAGCAGGTCGATCAGCTGTGGGTAGAGGCCAGCGCGCGCCTGCGGGAGCGAGCGCCCACCCGCGTCGGCCAGCACACACATCACCAGCGCGAGCGGCAGTGCGACCACGTCGAGCAGTGGCTCATTCGGCAGCAGGCGCCCCTGGAGGCGCGCGATGCGATCCTGGAGGTCAGGGGCGTCGGGCGCGAGCGCCGCGTACCAGCGCGCCACGAACTCGTCGATCTGCCCTCGGTCGAGGGGCGGCAGGAGGTACGGCGTGAAGCTGAGCGGCGTGGCGCTCTCGGGCAGGGCCGCGACGATGTAGCGGTTCGCGGGGTAGCGCTCGGCCAGCGCCTCGACCGAGGCCACGCTCGCGAGGCTGTCGACACCGTCCACGAGCACGAGGCACGCGCCCTCTTCGAGCGAGCGCATGATCTCGGGCGTGTAGCTCGCGAGCTCCTGCCGGTGCAGGGCTGCGGCGATGAGATCGTCGGGGTCTGAGGGCAGCGCCGCCTGCCCTGCGAGGTCCAGGAGAATGGGCAGCGGGATCGGATCAAGCCAGTCGCCAGCCAGGCTCGCGGCGGGGTCGAGCTCGCCCGAGGCAGACGCCGCGTAGGCCAGGGCCAGCCGCCGGAGCGTCGTCGTCTTGCCGCTGCCAAGCGGGGCACGTATGAGCAGGCGCGTCCGCGGGGCGCGTGCCAGGGCAGCAAGCGTCGGGCGGTGTACTGCGACAGTGGGCAGGTCCTCTGCCGTCGTGTCTGCGTGTGCCAGAGGCCGGTCGACGTAGGTGGTGGCGAGCGAGACGCGCGTGGTCTGGGTGGGCGTGAGGCCGGCGAGTGAGAGCAGGCGGACCCGATCGGCAAGCGCATGCTGGTAGAACACGTCGGGGTGCTTTCGAGACTATGGCGAGACGGCCATTGGCTAGCTGATCACGGCGTGTGCTTGCTTTGCCGGTCACACGGTGGTGCGAACGGAAGGTATACACGATACGCTGTAAGCTACACTATAGCATACTTTTCTTAGCCGGGCCGTGCTCGTACATAGACTCTGGCGAGCACGCACGAGGGCTGCGGCTTCATCGCCGCAGCCCTCGTGATCGTGTGGAGGTGGCGCTTACCCGGAGGCGTGCTCCTTCTTCATCATCTCAACGAGGCCCTGCGCCAGATGGGACGGCACATCCTCGTAGTGGTCGAACTGCATCGAGAAGCGGCCGCGCCCCTGCGTGATCGAACGCAGGTCGGTGGCGTAGCGCTGGACCTCGGCCAGCGGCACCTGTGCAGTGACGGTCGTGCGTCCGTTGCCGTCCGGCATCATACCCATGACACGGCCGCGGCGGGTGTTCATATCGCTCATGATGTCGCCGGCGTACTGCTCGGGGACTATGATCTCGAGCATGTAGATCGGCTCCATGATCACCGGCTGGGCCTTCTGGGCAGCGATCTTAAAGGCCTCGTGGCCCGCGATCTGGAAGGCGATATCCTTGCTGTCCACGGGGTGCATTTTGCCATCGAACAGCTCGACGCGCACATCCACAACCTGGTTGCCAGAGATCACGCCCTCGTGCATGGCCGCGCGGACGCCCTTCTCCACCGAGGGGATGAACGAGCGGTCGATCACGCCGCCGACGATCGCGTTGACGAACTCGAGCGAGTCCTCGCGCGCCGGGTCGAAGGTGAGCGGCTCGATGCGGATGGTGACATCGGCGAACTGGCCGGCGCCGCCGGTCTGCTTCTTGTGGCGGTACTGTGCCTCGGCCTTGCCGCGGATCGTCTCGCGGTAGGGGATGCGCGGCAGCTCCAGATCCACGTCCACCGCGTACTTGCGCTTCATGCGCTCGGCGATGATCGCCAGGTGGGACTCGCCCAGGCCGGAGATCAGCGTCTCGCCGGTCTGCGGGTCGCGGCTCATGCGGATGCTGGGGTCCTCCTCGATCACGTGGTGCAGCGCCACGCCGAGCTTGTCAAGATCGGCGCGCGTCTTCGGCTTGACCGTGGCCGTGTAGGCGATTGCCGGGAAGGGGATCGGCGCGAGCTGGAGCGGGCGGTCATGGCTGCAGAGCGTATCGTTGGTGTTGATATCGCCGAGCTTAGTAGCCACGCCGATGTCGCCGGGCCCGATAGAGGCCACGGGCGTCTGCTCCTTCCCCTTCACAAGGTAGAGCTGGCCAATCCGCTCGTCCTTGCGGGTGCGCGGGTTGTAGACGCTGGAGTTGGCGTGCAGCTCGCCGCTGAAGACGCGGACATAGCTGATCTTGCCGTAGGGGTCCACCAGGGTCTTGAACACCAGCGCCGCCAGCGGCCCGGCGGCCTTGGCCTGCAGGGCGAAGTCCTTCCCGGCAAGCAGGTCTGTGGTGGGCACGGGCGTGCGCGCGGCCGACGGGATGCTGTCCAGGATGCCGTTGAGCAGCTGGGGCATTCCGGAGACCTCGAGCGCCGAGCCGCAGAAGACCGGCACGATCGAATGGTTGGCGATCCCGGCGCGCAGGCCGCGGTTCAGCTCCTCCTGAGTCAGCGCATCGGCGCCGCCCTCGAGGTACTTCTCGATCAGGTCATCGTTGGTGGCGGCGATCTTGTCGATCAGGCGCTCGCGCCACTCTTGCTCGAGGCCGAGGAGATGCTCGGGGATGTCCGCCTCGACGAAGCCGCCGTCGTGCTGCGGGGAGACCAGCCAGGCGCGCTGCTTGCGCAGCGAGATGATCCCCTTGAACTCGCGGTTCTCGACGATCGGGATCTGCATGGGGATGACGGCGGCGTCCAGCAGCTCCTGAGCCTGCTCGATGCAGTGGAAGAAGTTCGCGTTGTCGCGGTCGAGCTTGTTGATGAAGAGGATGCGTGGGACCTCAGCCGCCCCGGTGACCTCCCAGGCCAGCTCGGTGCCCACCTCGACGCCGGCAGCGGCGTCCATGACGATGACTGCGCCGTCAAGCACGCGGGCCACCGTGGCCATCTCGCCGGCCAGGTCCGCGTATCCGGGGACGTCGATGATGTTGAGCTTGTTGTTCTCCCACTCGACGGGTGCCACGCTCATGTTGATCGACATGCGGCGCCGCTGCTCGTCCGGGTCGTAGTCGGAGACGGTGCTGCCGTCCTCGACGCGCCCCGCGCGGGTGATGGCCTTGGCGGTGAGCAGCAGCGCTTCCGTCAGCGTGGTCTTCCCGCTGCCGCCGTGGCCGAAGAGTCCGATAGTATGGATGAGGTCGGGTCCGTACGCGCGCATACCGTCCTGTCCCTTTCTGGTGATCGGCCTCGATCACATCAAAACGGCGATCCCTCGGTGGGGGAGGGATCTTTGAGGTTGCGCCAGGCTCAAGTCGCGCCGGAGGTTCCCGGGGCCGATGGGCCCCGCGCCATGCCGGCGCGGGCCTGTGTCTGGTGGGTTATGTGGGTATTATAGACAATTTGTGTGAAGGGTCAATCATTGTTATGGATGTATTGTGTAACATGCCACAACATTCGGCGGCGCTTTCTCCACCGGCCGCCGTGATGCAGCCGTTATGCTCCGGGCTGCAGAGATGGAGACGAGCGGGTAGACTTCAAGCATCACCATGTGGAGGATCGCGAATAATGCACCGTCTTCTCAGCATCGCTCTCCTGACTCTGCTGCTGGTCGCCATCCCGGCGCCGCCCGCCGCGGCCGTCGTGCCGGCCGAATTCTCCGACTCGCTCGTGGCAAACGTAGGCCAGCCCACGTCGCTGGCCTTCACCCCTGACGGGCGCCTGCTGATCACGACCCAGCCGGGGGCGCTGCGCGTGTACCGAGCCGGCGTGCTGCTCCCACAGCCGGCACTCTCGCTGGGCGCGAGGGTGTGCGCCAACTCCGAGCGCGGCCTGCTCGGTATGGCGTTGGACCCCGGCTTCGCCGAGAATGGCCATCTGTATCTGTTCTACACCTTTAACAAGCATGGCGTCTGCCCCGAGTCCTCTCCGAGCAGCCCGAGCAACCCCGTGAACCGGGTGTCGCGCTTCACCATATCCGGCGACACGGTGGACCCTACGAGCGAGCTGGTGCTTGTGGACAACATGCCCTCGCCGAACGGCAACCACAACGCCGGCGATCTGTTCGTGGGCAAGGACGGCTACCTCTATATCAGCATCGGCGACGGCGGCTGCGACTACGCTCTTGACAGCGGCTGCGCCGGTTCGAACGATGCCGCGCGCGACACGCACGTGCTCATCGGGAAGATCCTGCGGATCACGCGCGACGGCGCCATCCCGCCGGGAAACCCGCACCAGAACCCCGCCACCACCGCGCGCTGCAACGTGAACGGGCGCACCGACGCGGGCAAGACATGCCGCGAGATCTTCGCCACCGGCCTGCGCAATCCGTTTCGCATAGCGGCCGATCCAGACGCGGTCGGCACGCGCTTCTTCATCAACGACGTGGGCCAGGGAGCGTGGGAGGAGATCGACGAGGGAGTGGCGGGCGCAGACTACGGCTGGCCGTGGCGCGAGGGGCCGTGTGCGAATTCGGTGCGCTGCTCGCCGCCCTTCCAGACCCCTGTCGGGCTGACGAACCCGGTCTACGCCTACAACCACCAGGCCAGCACACCGAGCTGCAGCTCGATCACCGGCGGTGCCTTCGTCCCGCATGACTCGGGCTGGCCCGATGCGTACCTCGGCGCGTACCTGTACGGGGACTACGGCTGTGGTAAGATCGTGCGCCTCACGCCCGGTAGCTCGGGTGGATTCGGGCTGACGCCCGCCGACTTCGCTACCGGCCTTGGCGGCAGCAGCGCCGTCCACCTGACGTTCGGCCCCTCGGCGCGCGGCACGTCGCTGTACTACACCACCTACACGGCTGGCGGGCAGGTGCGGCGTATCGACTCGCTACAGAGCCAGAATCGCCCACCCACGGCCAGCGCGACCGCCACCCCGCGCTTCACCGCCGGATTGAGCCTGACAGTGAGCTTCGACGCGCGCGCCAGCAGGGACGTGGACGGCGACCCGCTGACCTTTGCCTGGGCCTTCGGCGACGGTGCAACCGGGAGCGGATCAACCACCAGCCATACCTACACCAGCCCCGGCACCTACAGCGCCGCGCTGACCGTGAGCGACGGGCGCGGCGGAGTCTCGTCGCCGCTTACGCTGCGGATTGACGTGGGCAATACCCCGCCCACGGCCGTGATAACGGAGCCGTCGACATCGGCGACCTTCGCAGTAGGAGAGGCGATCACCCTGCGGGCGAGCGCGAACGACGCGCAGGACGTTCAGCCGCCGTCACTGAGCTGGGAGGTGCTGCTGCGCCACAATGACCACACCCACCCGTACGTGAGCGGCACGGGTCCAGAGCTGACGCTGACGGGGCCGGCACCCGAGGACCTGCCGGCGGCTTGGAGCAGCTCTCTCGAGGTGCGTCTCACCGCCACCGACTCAACTGGCCTCCAGACCACAGTGACACGCGAGATCCAGCCGCGGACGGTGGAGCTGACGCTGGCGAGTGAGCCGCCCGGCCTGCAGCTGGAGGTCTCGGGCACGCTGGTGACAACGCCCGCCGTGGTGACCTCGTGGGAGGGGTGGGGGCTGCGGGTGGCAGCGCACACACAGCCAGGACCCGATGGGCTGTGGTACGCGCTGGAGCGCTGGGAGCAAGGTGGTGAGGCCACGCAGACGATCGTGACGCCGGATGCGCCCGCGAACTACACGGCGGTGTTCGAGCCGACGCATGTTTCGCTGCTGCCGGTGGTGAGCCGCTAGACGCGCACGCTCTACCTGGGCGTGCCGCACTACATAACGAGCCGACTGCGCTCGCTGTTTCTGGAGACCTACCAGTACGCCGTCTTCGACCTGCGCCGGTCCGACCCGGCGCACATCCAGCGGCGGGGCCGCGGCTCAGCGGGCGGATCGTGGACGGCGGCTCACCAGCCGAGCTGTTCGGCACCCTGTTCTGGGCCGGCGACCAGCTTGTCATCTGGGACGTCAACGACGGTATTACGTCCCAGGTGACAGCCATGGTCTGCGGGGGTCACTCGGGCTTCACTCTGAACCACAGCGATATCGGCGGCTGCACGACCCTGACGAGCCCGATCCGTACCCACCACGGGAATGGGCGGATGTACGGCGATGCTGCCGAGGGCGGGGTCGTGACGCTCGGCGCCCCGTTCGGGCTCGCGTAGTTGGCCGCGATGGTGGGCGCCGTCGTGCCGGGAGGACAGCCACGGACAGTTGCCTCTACACCTCCCCTACACCGCTTCGAACTTTCCCTGCCGCGCCTACCCCACCTGCCCGACATCGTGGCGAGAAGAGATTTGCACCTCCTGTGCACCCCACCTGCGCCACTTAGAGTATTTGTGGAGTATATGTGAAGGGTTTGTGTGTCGTTTGCGCAACAATTACGCTTGTAAAGACAACAAAACCGATGCATTTAACTGTTGCAGTTTTTGTAAAGCAAAGATATAGCATTTGTGTTGTCAAAATATGTTGAAACCTCGATATCTTGTGCTATACTCCAGTTACGAAATCCACGCGATACTGACGGCCACGCTGTATAGCTGATGAGCTCGCCAGGATCCTTACGGGCAAGCCTGCTCGAAGGTTCTTTCGCCGTGCCTTGAAGACTATTTTTGCGCTGCCGTAGTACAGACACCGCACTACAACCGTAACCCCCTCGACACTTGAAAGAGGCTCGCGATGAAGGCACTCGGACGGTTTCTCGGCAGCGCCCTGAAGACGCTGCGCCTTGCGCTGCCGAAGATCGGCGTCGGCTGGATGTTCGCGCTGCTCAGCAGCAACTTCAATCGCGTAACCATTGTGGAGCTCGGCATCACCGCCGTGATCATCACCACGATGATCGGCATGCACCACTTCCTCTCGCCGTTCCAGGTCATTTTTGGCCGCATCGCCGACCGCAACCCGGTGCTGGGCTACCGGCGCACCCCCTACCTGCTGCTCGGCGCCACGCTGTCCAGCCTGGTGTTCGTCGCGCTGCCGTCGGTGGCTATGGCGATGAGCGTGGGGGCCGCCTGGGCCGTGCCGGCTGGGTTCGCGCTGCTGCTGCTGTTCGGTGTGGGCATCGCCGCCACCGGCGACTGCCACCACGCCCTGATCGCCGAGGTGACCGAGCCGCGCTCGCGCGGCGGCGTGATCGCGGTGGTCTGGACCTTCACCATCCTCAGCACAATCGTTGCGGCGGGGGTGATCAAGCAGATGATGCCGGCCTATGACCCGGTGGCTATGCAACAGCTCTACGGCCTCACCCCGATGGTGGTGCTCGGCTCGGTGCTGCTGGGTGTGCTGGGGATGGAGCGGCGGCTCACGGGCCAGGCGATGGTCGACGCGATCGAGGCTTCGCGCCGCGCGACCCCTCCCGGCAACCCGCTGGTCTCGGCGGCCACGGTGCTGCGGTCCAACGGTCAGGCGCGAGCGTTCTTCGGCTTCGTCTTCCTGTCAATCCTCGGAATCTTCCTCCAGGACTCCATCCTCGAGGTCTTCGGCGCCGAGCAGTTCGGCATGACGGTCAAGGAGACCACGACCTTCACGCAGACCTGGGGCGGCGGCGTGCTGCTCGCGATGGTCCTCACGGGCATCGCCAGCGCGGTCTTCCCGGTGAGCAAGAAGTTGCTCGCGCTGACTGGCGGCCTGGGCACCGCGGCGGGCCTGGCGCTGCTCACGGCCTGCGCGCTCACCGACAACCGCGCACTGCTGAACCCGGCCATCCTAGTGATGGGCCTCGCCACCGGGATGTACAACGTCGGCGCGCTCTCGCTGATGATGGAGATGACGGTCGAGGGCGCCACAGGCCTGTACATGGGCCTCTGGGCGGTGGCGCAGGCCTTCGGCACAGCGACGGCCTCGATCACCAGCGGCGCGATGCACACGGCCCTGATTGAGTCCGGCGCGCTGACCTTCGGTGCGGGCTACGGTCTGATCTTTGGGCTGGAGACTCTGCTGATGGTCGGGGGTGTGATGCTGCTGCGCGGCGTGGACGTGGCGGCCTTCCACCGCGGCGTGACGCGGGCAGATCTGGCGCGGGCGATGGAGGCGACGGCGACGGCATGAGAGCGGAACGCTGAACGCTGAACCCACTGCGGCTTTTTCTACCCGCCAGGCTGGCGAGCACCACAAAGGGCCTGAACAGTGACGACATCCACGGCAATCAGTTTCGATCGAATCGCGGCGAGCTACGACACAGTCCGCGCACATCGCCCGGACGTGGCGGTGCAGATCGGCAAGTCCATCGCGGCTGCCGCGGGGCAGGGCGCGCGGGTGCTCGAGCTGGGCGTGGGCACCGGGCGCATCGCGCTCCCTGCGGCCCACGCCGGCTGCCACGTGACGGGCGTGGATATCTCGCTGGAGATGCTGCGCGTGGCGCAGGTAGGCGACCACGCAGGGCCAGGCGATCACGCGGAGCCGCCCCTACGGTTGATCCGGGGCGACATCGCAGCGCTGCCCGTGGCTGACGCGGCCTTCGATGCGGTACTGGCGGTCCACGTGCTGCACCTGGTGCCGGACTGGCGCGTCGCGCTGGCGGAGGCGATGCGGGCGCTGCGGCCCGGCGGCGTGTTCATCATGGGGCGTGACTGGCGCGACCCGCAGAGCTGCGCGGGGCGGCTGCGGGGCAAGCTGCGCGAGGTGGTGGTGCAGCTGCGGCCGGACCTCAAGCCCCCGGCAGCGGGCGCGGCGGTGCCGCAGGCGCTGGCGCGGCTGGGCGCCGTCCCCGAGGGCGAGGTTGTGGCAGCCGTGTGGCAGAGCGCCGAGAGCCCGGCGCAGGTGCTGGCCGAGATGGCCGCCCGCAGCGATGCCGAGACCTGGGTGCTGGATGACGACACGCTCAGCGAGGCGCTGGCGCGGCTGCGGGCGTGGGCCGAAGAGCTCTACACCGACCTGACGGCGCCGGAGACGGTGGAGCGCCGGTTTGTCCTTTCGATTGCGCGCAAAGAACAGCGGGCGGGGGCAGGGGAGGGCTAGACCCTCCCCTGAGACCCCACCCTCTAGGAGAGCCATGGCGACAGCCATTGAAAAAGAAGACGGCGCCTACCACAGCTTCTGCGGCCTCACCTGCGTCGGCTGGCTATACCAGAAGATCAAGGATAGCTTCTTCCTGATTCTGGGCACGCACACCTGCGCCCACCTGCTGCAGAACGCGCTCGGCGTGATGATTTTTGCCCGGCCGCGCTTCGGCGTGGCGCTGCTTGAGGAGGCCGACCTCTCGAAGCAGCAGCCGGAGCTCGAGGGCCTGATCGACGAGATCGTGGCCGACCACCACCCGTCGGTGATCTTCCTGCTCTCCTCCTGCACGCCCGAGGTGATGAAGGTCGAGTTCGAGGGATTGGCCCGCAGCCTGAGCCGCCCGGAGCTGCCGGTGCTGTTCGTGCCGGCCAGCGGGCTGGACTACACCTTCAGCCAGGCCGAGGACTCGGTGCTCCAGTCGCTCATCCCGTTCTGCCCGGTGGCCCCGCCCGAGGAGAAGAAGGTGGTCTTCCTCGGCTCGGTGAACGACGCGATCGCCGACGACTTCGCGCTGGAGGCGGCCCGTCTCGGCATCCCGGTGGGCGGCTTCCTGCCCGCCAACCGCTTCGGCGAGCTGCCGGCGATCGGCCGCGGCACCGTGCTGGCGCCGCTCCAGCCGTACCTCGCCAAGGTCGCCACCCGCCTCAGCCGCGAGCGCGGCGCCACGCTGCTCTCGTCGCTCTTCCCGTTCGGGCCGGACGGCACGCGCGCCTTCTGGGAGGACCTGGCGAAGCTCTTCGGCGTCGAGGTGGACCTGGCCGCGCGTGAGCGGCAGGCCTGGGAGCGGATGGAGGAGCATCTCGCGCTGCTGCGCGGCAAGACGGTGCTGTTCACCGCCGATAACCTGATGGAGCTGCCGCTGGCGCGCTTCCTCCGCAGCGCCGGCGCCGAGGTGCTCGAGTGCAGCAGCACCTACATCAACAAGAAGTTCCACAGCCGCGAGCTGGCCGCGCTCGAGGGGGTGCGGGTGGTGGAGCAGCCGAACTTCGACCGGCAGCTGCGTGACATCGCCGAGCTGCGGCCAGACCTGATCATCAGCAATATGGCCACTACCAACCCGCTTGTCGGCCAGGGGGCCGTGGCAAAGTGGAGCACCGAGTTCGCCTTCATGCCGATCCACGGCTGGGCGGGCTGCAACACGCTGGCGGGCATGTTCACCAAGAGCCTGAAGCGCCACGCGCGCCTCGACCCGCTGATGGATGACCCGGCCTGGACGCAGGGCCTGATGCCGGGAGTGATCCCGCTGCACTCTCGCTAGAGGGAACCAATGCGTCTAGCACTCTGGATGTACGAGGGCACCGCTCACCACGGCGTCGGGCGGATCGCCAACAGTATGCGCGGCGTCCACGCGGTGTTCCACGCGCCGCAGGGCGACGACTACGTGAACCCGATCTTCACGATGCTGGAGCGCACGCCGGCCTTCCCGCAGATGACCACCAGCGTGGTGAGCGGGCGCGACCTGGCGCAGGGCACCATCCGGCTGCCCGAGACGCTGCGCCAGGTGGAGGCCAAGCTCCACCCCGAGCTGATCGTGGTGTGCGCCAGCTGCTCCACCATCCTGCTGCAGGAGGACCTGATGCAGGCGGCGCACGCCTCGGGTGTGGAGGCCGAGGTGCTGGTGTACGACGCCAACCCCTACCGCATGCAGGAGATCGGCTCGGCCGAGGGGCTCTTCACGCAGCTGGTGAAACGCTTCGCGCGCACCCAGCCGATCACGCCCGAGCCGAGCGTCAACATCATCGGGCCGGCCTCGCTCGGCTTCCACAACCGCCACGACCTGGTCTGCATGCGGCGCATGATGGCCGCGCTCGGCGTGAAGATCAATGTGGTGGCCCCGCTCGGCGCCGGGCTCGACGACCTGGCGCGGCTGCCGGCGGCCTGGGTGAACATCGCCCCATACCGCGAGCTCGGCCTGGGGGCGGCCCGCTACCTCGAGGAGCAGTTCGGCACGCCCACGCTCTACGACGCGCCGATCGGCGTCCAGCCGACGCTGCGCTGGCTGCGGCGGCTGGTGGAGCAGCTGAACGAGGTCGGCGCCCGGGCCGACGGGCCGGTGGTGAAGCTCCCGCCGCTCACGGCCTTCTCGCTCGATGGCCTGAGCGCGCCCTCGGGGGTGCCCTGGTTCGCGCGCACGGCCGACATGGAGAGCTTCAGCAGCAAGACGGCCTTTGTCTTCGGCGACGCCACCCACACCGTCGGCACGGTCAAGTTCCTCCACGACGAGCTCGGCATGCAGATCGCGGGCGCCGGCACCTACCTGGGCCGCGAGGCGGCCTGGGTGCGCGAGCAGCTCGCGGGGTACCTGCCGGAGGAGCTCCTCGTGACCGACGTCTTCCAGGATGTGGCGGCCCGGATCGCGGAGCTGACGCCGAACCTGGTGTGCGGCACGCAGATGGAGCGCCACGCCTGCCGCAAGCTCGACATCCCGTGCATGGTGATCGCGCCGCCGACGCATATCGAGAACCACCTGCTGGCCTACCGGCCGATGCTCGGCTTCGATGGCGCCGATACCCTGGCCGACACGGTCTACACCACCGCGACGCTGGGGATGGAGAAGCATCTGATCGACATGTTCGGCGACGCGGGGCTGGAGTACGACGAGACTCCGCAGAACGGTGACCGCGAGCCGACGACCGACAGCCGACAACCGACAGCCGGCGACCGACAGCCGACGACTGGCGAAGACGCTCCCCTGTCGTCGGACGGTAACGCTGTGGTCGGGGGTGCGTCGTCCGTCGTCGGTGGCCCTTCGTCTGTGGTCTGGACCGCTGAGGCCGCGGCGATGCTGAAGAAGGTGCCGTTCTTCGTGCGCGGCAAGGTGCAGAAGAACGTGGAGCGCTACGCGGCGGAGCACGGCCACGCCGCGATCACGGCCGACGTGCTCCAGACGGCGCGCGAGGCGCTTGGTGGGTAGCGCGCGGGCAGGCTTCGGGCGGCGCTCACGACTCACGACTCACGACTCGAGACTGACATGATGGACGGTCCCACCAAAGGTCTACAGACGATCTCCCTCCTGAGCGCCGATGCCCGCCTGAGGGGCCGGCCGAAGCTGTGCAGCGACTGCGGCTTCTGCGACACGAGCTACCGGCCGCTCATGGCCCAGAGCTGCGTGTTCGTGGAGAACCGCGCCGCGGCGCTCGAGCGCGAGGCGCACGGCCGCGCGCGCGAGACGCCCGATGAGCTGCTGTTTGGCGTGCACCGGCGCATGCTGGCGGCGCGGCTGCGGCGGCCGAACCCCGGCGCCCAGTGGAGCGGCGTGACCACGCGGCTCGGCGCGCTGCTGCTGGAGCGCGGCCTGGTGGACGCGGTGCTGACCACGCGGGCGGTGCCCGGCACGCGCTTCGCCCCGCAGCCGTTCCTGGCGCGCACCCCGGCCGAGGTGATCGCCAGCGCCGGTAACAAGCCGTGCCTCTCGCCCGGCCTGAGCCTGCTCGATGAGGTCCGCGCGAGCGGCGCGCGGCGGCTGGCGGTGATAGGGGTGGGCTGCCAGGTCCATGCGCTGCGGGCGGCGCAGAGCGAGCTGGGCCTGGACGAGCTGTACGTGCTCGGCATCCCGTGCAGCGACAACGTGGCCTACCCGGACCTGCAGCGCTTCCTGGAGGCGATCAGCCGCTCGCCCGGCACCGTGGTGCACCACGAGTTCATGCAGGACTACCGCGTCCATCTGCGGCACGAGGACGGGCGTGTGGAGAAGGTCAACTTCATTGATATACCGATGGACATGCTCGGCGATGTGTTCCCCTCGGCCTGCCTGTCGTGCTTCGACTACGCTAACGGCCTGGCGGACATAACGATCGGGTACATGGGAGCGCCGCTCGGCTGGCAGTGGCTGATGGCGCGCAACGAGCGCGGCGAGCGGCTGCTTGAGATGCTGCTCCCCGAACTGGAGGTGGGCGAGCTGCCCGCCCGCAACGACCGGCGCGCGGTAGTGGCGAGCTACGCCGCCAACCTCGGCGTGGCACGGCGCAAGCCGCCCGCGCTGGTGCGCCGGCTGATCGCAATGATGATGCGGCGGCGCGGGCCGTACGGCCTGGAGTTCGCGCGCAGCGTGATCGAGATGAAGCTGCTGCGTAACCTGCACTACGTGCGGGCGCGCTTCGGCCGGATGGAGCGGCGCGTCGTGCCGCGGTACGTCTACCAGGCCCTGGCGTCGTACGCAGGGTCCGGCGTCCTGTCAGCCGCAGAGAACCCAGAGGTCCCCGGAGCGCGGGCGACCACCTGACTCTCTGTGATCTCTGCTTCCCCTGTGGCATAAAGGAGTTCGGCATGAGCCTCACGCTCGCGGTGTATGGCAAGGGCGGCATCGGCAAGAGCACCACCAGCTCGAATCTCTCGGCAGCGCTCGCCCTGAAAGGGGCCCGCGTGCTCCAGATCGGCTGCGACCCCAAGCACGACAGCACCTTTGCCCTGGTGGGCGAGCTGCAGAACACGGTGATCGACAAGCTCACCGAGGTGGACTTCCACCACGAGGAGGTGGCGCCCGAGGATGTGATCCGCACCGGGTTCGCCGGGGTGGACACGCTCGAGTCGGGCGGGCCGCCGGCCGGTAGCGGCTGCGGCGGCTACGTGGTGGGCGAGACGGTCAAGCTGCTGCACGAGTTCGGTGTCTACAACACCTACGACGTCATCCTGTTCGACGTGCTCGGCGACGTGGTGTGCGGCGGCTTCTCGGCCCCGCTGAACTATGCGGACTACGGGCTGATCATCGCCTGCAACGACTTCGACAGCATCTTCGCGGCCAACCGCCTCTGCCTCGCGATCAAGCAGAAGAGCGTGCGCCACAAGGTGAAGCTGGCCGGCATCATCGCTAACCGCGTCGAGGAGGAGTTTGGCGGTACTGCGCTGCTCGAGCAGTTCGCCGAGCAGGTCGGCACACAGATCGTCGGGAAGGTGCCGTACCACGATATGATCCGCCGCTCGCGCCTGGCCGGCAAGACCCTCTTCGAGATGGAGCACCCCGAGAAGGACCGCTGCACGCAGCCCTTCTACGACATGGCAGAGTACCTGCTGGCGCAGCCGCCCTCGGCCGTGCCCGCCCCGATGGGCGACCGCGAGATTTTCAATGTGATCGGCGGCTGGAGGTAGCGGCGGGACCCAACGAGCGGGAGGTTCGCTGGACAGAGCGGGCGGGCCCAACGAGCGGGAGGTTCGGCGGGCGCAGCCCACCGAGAAGATAGCTCCCCACCTCTCAAGGTGGGAAGTCAGCACGAAGCGATGACAACCGAACACAAGCTGCGCCTAAAAGAATACTTCGACGGGCTGGGCTTCGAGCGCTGGAGCGCGATCTACGGCGAGGGTGAGCTCTCGGGCGTGCGCCGGACGATCCGCGAGGGGCACACGCAGATGCTGGCGCTGGCCGAGAGCTGGCTGCCTGATAGCAGCGCACTCGCCACGCTGCTGGACGCCGGCTGCGGCACGGGGCTGTTCGCCACCGCGATGGCGCGGCGCGGCTATGAGGTGACGGCAGTGGACATCGCGCCGCAGATGGTCGCTGCGGCGACGGCGCGGGCGCGGGAGCATGGCGTGGCCGAGCAGGTGCGCTTGCACGTGGGGGACGCGCAGGCGGTGGGCGGCGTGTACGATGCGGTGGCCTGCTTCGACGTGCTGATCCACTACCCGCGCCCGGCCCTCCAGGCCATGCTGGCCGACCTGGCCGCGCGCTGCCGCGGGTCGCTGCTGTTCACCTACGCGCCGCACGAGCCGCTGCTGGCCGCGCTGCACTGGGTCGGCGGGCGCTTCCCGCGCGGCGAGCGTCGCACCGATATTCAGATGGTGCCCGAGGCCGCCGTGCACGAGACCCTGGCCGCAGCGGGCATGGCTGTGCGCCGCTCGGCCCCAGTCCGCAGTGGCTTCTACCACGTGAACCTGGTCCACGCGGAGCGGGTGGCAAGTCGTGAGTCGTGAGTCGTGAGTCGTGAGCGCCGCCGCTGACAGCTCAGGGCGCGCGGCAGGAGGTAGTTATGGCAGTACTTGTTCCGTTGGCTGTGGTGGCCGGGCTGGGCGCCGTGCTGTACAGCTGGTACCGGCGCGAGACGATGTCCGAGGGCGATGCGCTGGTCTATCTGCAGAGCGAGCACGAGCACTTCCACCTGCACGTCGACCTCCCGGCGGGCATGGAGATCGAGCCCGGCGACACCATCGAGCTGCTGACGGTGCCGCAGACTCACGGGCACACCCCGGGCGAGGTGAGCTACCCGAGTCGCGTGCGTCTGACGAAGGCCAGCTGGCTGCGGCGCACCCTGGTGAAGCGCAGCAGCCTGGTGGAGCTGAACGAGCTGGTCGAGCACCCGTAGGACCGCAGGCGCGGCGGAGGTTGTGAGGGCGCGGCCCTCCAAGTAAAGAGGAACAGCACCAATGATGACAATGCCCGGCGAGTTCTCGCAGACCACGCGCCACGCCCTCAAGGAGGCGGTGCTCACCCCGCGCTTCTACACCACCGACTACAAGGCCGTGGACAAGCTGCACGTCGAGCACATGCGCGACGAGTTCGAGTGGATCCGCGGCGAGTTCGAGCGCGACTACAACAAGGGCCACTTCGTGCGCAACGAGGAGTTCCAGGCGAACTTCGACGACATGCCGGTGCGCGACCTGTACATCGAGTTTCTCGAGCGCTCATGCACTGCCGAGTTCAGCGGCTGCATCCTGTACGCCGAGATGGTCAAGCACCTCAAAGACCCGACGATGCGCTCGATCTTCAAGAGCATGAGCCGCGACGAGGGTCGCCACGCGGGCTTCCTCAACAAGACCATGGCCGATCTGAATGTGGCCATGAACCTTGGCGTGCTGCACACCCGCAAGAAATACACCTACTTCCAGCCGAAGTTCATCTTCTACACCGTCTACCTGTCCGAGAAGATCGGCTACGCTCGCTACATCACGATCTTCCGCCACCTGCAGCAGAACCCCCAGGGTCTCATCCACCCGATCTTCAAGTGGTTCGAGGAGTGGTGCAACGACGAGTACCGCCACGGCGAGTTCTTCAGCCTGCTGATGCGCAGCCAGCCGGAGCTGCTGCGCGGCGCGAACCTGCGCTGGATCCGCTTCTTCCTGCTGGCGGTGTACGCCACGATGTACCTGAACGACTCGCGCCGCGCTGAGTTCTACAGCGCCATGGGACTCAACTGGCGCGACTACGACCAGAAGGTCATCCGCCTCACGAACCAGATCAGCACACAGGTCTTCCCGCACACGCTGCCGGTGGACGACCCGCGCTTCTTCCGCAACCTGGACGCCTGCACCACCTACGACGCGCAGATCCGCGCGCTCCAGGGGCGCTCCGACCCGATCGCCGCCGTGCAGAAGGCGCGTCTGACCTCGGCCATCGGCCTGCGGCTGCTCGCGAACTACCGCCTGCCGCCGCTCGTCACGCAGGAGGCGACGCGCTGGAAGGGGCTTGAGGGCTTCCCGAACTACCCCGGGCCGGGCTGGAAGGAGACGCGGGGGCTGCATCCCGCCACAGCTTAGTTGCTTCCCATCTCGCGGCGCAAGCGGGGGACTGGGGGCCTGCGGCCCCCGAGAACATACTCTGTTTCCCATCTCGCGGCGCAGCCGCGAGATGGGAAAGAAGGCCAGAATGAAATTCCTCTTCCTCACCATGGACGGCAACCACAACGCCGCGCTCCGCGAGGCTGCGGCGATGCTCCAGCGCGAGCACGGCCTCGACCTGCGCCTCGGGCTCTACGACGCCACCAAGCTGCGCTCCGCCGAGGACTGGTCCCGCCTGACCGCCGACGCCGCCGGCGCGGACCTGGTGTTTGGCTCGATGCTGTTCGGCGAGGAGTACGTCCGCCCGCTGGCAGAGATCTTCCGCACAATTGCGGCGCCGGTCTGCGTCATCACCAGCAACCCGGCGCTTATCCGCATGACCCGCATCGGGAAGCTCACCCTCCAGCAGCGGGAAGAGGACGAGGACGTATCGCCCCTGTCGCAGTGGGCGCGGCGCTTCCGCCCCAAGGGCGGCCACGGCGAGGGGCAGCGGCAGCTCGCCATGCTGCGGAACATCGGCAAGGTCCTGCAGCACATCCCCGGCAAAGCACGCGACCTCTCGACCTACATCACGGTCCACCAGTACTGGATGCACAGCTCGCCCGAGAACCTCAAGCGCATGCTGGCGATGTTTGTCGAGCGCTATGTGCCGGGCTACCAGGGCCGACTCAAGGTCGAGGCGCCGATCGAGTACCCCGACCTGGCACTGTTCCACCCCGACGCCGAGGCGCCGTTCAAGGACCTGACGAGCTACCGGAAGTGGCTGAAGGCCCGCCAGACGCGGGCGAAGGACCGGGGGGCAAAAGCGGCTGATCCGCGCGGCGTGGTCGGGCTGCTCTCACTGCGCACTGTGGCCCTGAGCGGGAACACCGCGCACCTCGACGCGCTGACGCGCGCGCTTGAGCAGCGTGGCCTCGAGGTCCGCATGGCCTACAGCGCCGGGCTGGACTTCCGCCCAGCGATCGAGACGTTTTTCACGGACCACGGACCACGGACCACGGACCACCGTTCGCCGGGCCTCCTGGACGTCATCCGGTCGTCGGTCGTCGGTCGCCGGTCGCCGGGTGCCAACGCCGCTGCCGCTGATGGCACGGCCGCCGTCGATGTGCTGCTCAACGGCGCAGGCTTCTCGCTGGTGGGCGGCATGGCCGAGAGCCGGCCCGAGGAGGCGGTAGAGGCGCTCCGCGCGCTCGACGTGGCCTACCTCGACATGATCCCGCTGGCGTTCCAGCGCGTCGAGGACTGGCTGGCCGACGACTCGGGCCTGACGCCGATGCAGCTGGCGATGAACGTGGCGATCCCTGAGCTGGACTCGGCCGCTGAGCCGCTGGTGTTCGGCGGGCCCACGAGCGGCAGCGACGCGTTCGTGCCGGTGCAGGCGCAGGTGGAGCTTGCCGCCGACCGCATCGCCAAGCGCGCCACGCTCCACCGCAAGCCGAACGGCGAGAAGAAGCTGGCGATCGTGCTGTTCAACTTCCCGCCCACGCTCGGCAACGCCGGCACCGCCGCCTACCTCGATGTGTTCGCCGGCGTCCACCGCCTGATGACCGAGCTGCAAGGGCAAGGGTACGCGCTGGATGTTCCCGCCAGCCCCGAGGAGCTGCGGCGGCTGGTGGTGGAGGAGAACGCGCAGCAGTACGGCACCGACGGCAGCGTGGGCGCGCGCCTCAGCCTGGCCGACTACCGCCGGCTGTTCCCGGCCTACGTCGATATCGAGCCGTTCTGGGGCCGCGCCCCGGGCGAGCTGCTCTCCGACGGGCAGGGGTTCTACATCCTCGGGCGACAGTTCGGCAACGTGTTCGTCGGGCTCCAGCCGAGCTTCGGCTACGAGCGCGACCCGATGCGCCTGCTGATGGCCAAGGACGCCGCGCCGCACCACGGCTTCGCCGCCTTCTATACCTGGATCGAGCACCTGTTCGGCGCCGACGCGGTGCTGCACTTCGGCACCCACGGCGCGCTCGAGTTCATGCCGGGGAAGCAGGGCGGCATGACCACCCGCTGCTGGCCGACGCGCCTGCTCGGCAGCCTGCCCAACTTCTACTACTACAGCGTCAACAACCCGAGCGAGGGCACGATCGCCAAGCGCCGCGGCGCCGCCACGCTGGTGAGCTACATGGTGCCGCCGCTCCAGCAGGCCGGGCTCTACAAGGGGCTGCGGCTGCTGAAGGATAGCCTCGACCAGTACCGCCAGCACCCCTCGGCGCAGCTCCTCGAGAGCATCCGCGGCCAGGCCGAGAAGCTGGGGATCACCCCGACGAGCGACGACCGGCAGCCGACGGCAGACGGGCGAGCGGCGAGCACTGCGGTGGTTGTCGCTTCTAGCGCCACGTTTTCGGCGGGCACAGAAGGCGACGAGGCCTACGTCGCCGCACTGGCCCACGAGTTGATCCTCGTCGAGCAGCGCATGATCCCGATCGGCCTGCACGTGCTGGGCCGGGCGCCCTCGGCCGCCGAGCTGGCAGACATCCTCGCGCTGGCGGCGAGCTTCGTGCGGCCCGCCGCGGGCCACGGCCGCGAGCCTTACCCGCCGCTGCCGCAGCTGGTGGCCGCCGGGCTCGGCTGGGACTACGAGGCCACACGCCAATCGCTGGCGCACGACCGGGCGGCGCAGGAGCGCTGGGAGCGGCTGGACGCGATCGTGCGCGCCGCCGCCCGCCTGCTGGTGGACGAGTACTGCGCCCGCGCGGCGGGGGCCGCCCCGCAGGATGCTCGGCTCGCTGACCTGCGCTTCCCCGGCAGCACCCCTTTCGAGCGCACGCTCTACCAGGAGGCCCGCGTCCCAATCGCCGCCTCCGAGGCCCTGCGCCACGCGCTCGAAGATCTGCTCGGGCGCATGCTCCAGGAGCGCGAGCTAGAGGGGATCGAGCGCGCTCTGGCCGGCGGCTACATCCCGCCCTCCCCCGGCAATGACGTGGTGCGCAATCCGGCGGTGGCGCCCACCGGCCGCAACATCCACGGGCTCGACCCCTTCCGCGTGCCGACGCCGGCCGCGCAGGAGGCCGGCGAGCTGCTGGTGCGCGAGCTGATCGAGCGGCTGGCGGCGCAGCAGGGGCACGTACCCGAGACGATCGCGATGGTGCTGTGGGGCACCGACAACCTCAAGAGCGACGGCGAGGGTGTGGCGCAAGCGCTGGCGCTGATCGGCGCCCGCCCCGTCACCGACGAGCTCGGCAAGATCTGCGACGTGCGGCTCATCCCGCTGCGCGAGCTCGGCCGGCCGCGCGTGGACGTGGTAATCACCGTCAGCGGCATCTTCCGCGACCTGCTCAGCCTCCAGATGGGGCTGCTGGACAAGGCCGCCCGGCTGGCCGCCGCCGCCGACGAGCCGCTGGAGATGAACTTTGTGCGGAAGCACGCCCTGGCGCAGGCTGCCGAGCTGGGCGTGGGCCTGGACGAAGCCGCGGCGCGCGTCTTCTCGAACGCCCCCGGCTCGTACGGGGCCAACGTCAACCACCTGGTCGAGAGCAGCGCCTGGGACTCGGCCGACCAGCTGGCCGACGCCTTCGTGCAGCGCAAGAGCTTCGCCTACGGCGCGCGCGGCGAGTGGCACGACGCCCGCCGCGTGATGGAGGCGGCGCTGTCCACCGTGGACGCGACTTTCCAGAACGTGGACAGCTTCGAGGTCGGGATCAGCGATATCGACCACTACTATGAGTACCTGGGCGGAATCACCAAGAGTGTCGAGCTGCTGCGCGGCACGCGGCCGCCCGTGCTCCTGGCGGAGGCCCTTACCACCACCGGGCGGCTCTCGTCGCTCGAACAGATGGTGCGGCTGGAGACGCGCGCCAAGCTGCTGAACCCGAAGTGGTTCGAGGGCATGCTGGCGCACGGCTACCAGGGCGTGCACGAGATCGAGACGCGCGTGGGGAACACCTACGGCTGGAGCGCCACCGCCGATGCGGTGGAGGGCTGGGTCTACCAGGGTGTGGCCGAGACCTTCGTGCTGGACGAGCAGATGCGCGAGCGGCTGGCGGAGCTCAACCCGCACGCCACCGCCGGGATCGCGCGGCGGCTGCTCGAGGCGAGTGACCGCGGCTTCTGGGACGCCGATGAGGCCACGCTTGACGCCCTGCGGCAGATCTACGGCGATCTCGAGGACCGGCTGGAGGGCGTGCGCGCGGTGACGGCGTAGCGGGAAGGGCGACGGGAGGGCCAGGGAGAGCTTGCCCTCCCTGATAAACACCCTTCTCCGTGCGCGGGCTGCGCCTGCACGCGTGGAACCTTCGCTGAGGGAAACAGTATGACAATCGTCAACAATATCCGCCTGGGCCTGCTGCACATCGCCGTGGCGATCAGCTTTGTGCTGATCAACGGGGTGCTCAACCGCGTGATGATCCACGATATGGGCATCCTCGCCACGGTGGTTGCGCTGCTGGTGGTGCTGCCCTACCTGCTCTCGCCCGCCCAGGTCTGGATCGGCCAGTACTCCGACACCCACCCGATCTTCGGCTACCGGCGCACGCCCTACATCCTGGTCGGGGTGCTGCTGTGCGTGGGGGGGATGTTGCTCACGCCTCACGCCGCGCTGCTGATGGACCGCTCGTTCGGGCTGGGGTTGCTGCTCGGCGTGCTGGCCTTCGGCGCCTGGGGCGTGGGGTTCAACACCGCCGTGGTGGGCTACCTCGCGCTCGCCAGCGACCTCTCCAGCGAGGAGCAGCGCTCGCGCACCGTGGCCGTGATGTGGTTTATGATGATCACCAGTGTGATCATCACCGCGATCGTCAGCAGCCGCGCGCTCGACCCCTACAGCCACGAGAAGCTGCTGGCGACCTTCAATACGACCGGCCTGGTGTCGCTGGCCCTCACGGCGGTTGGGCTGGTGGGGCTCGAGCCACGGGTGCGCTCAGGCGCGCACGTCGCGCAGAGCCGCCAGAGCCAGGGGGCCGCCCTGCGCGCGGTGCTGGGCAACCCGCAGGCGCGCCTGTTCTTCATCTACCTGATCCTGCTGCTGGCCGCCATCCTCGGGCAGGACGTGCTGCTCGAGCCGTTTGGCGCCGCGGCCTTCGGTATGTCGGTGCGCGAGACGACGCAGCTGACGGCCATCTGGGGCGGGGCGACGCTGCTGGCGCTGCTCGCCTACGGGCTGCTGCTCAACCGATGGATCACGAAGTGCGCCGGCGCGATGCTCGGCGGGTCGCTGGCCGCGCTAGGGCTGCTGCTGATCGCCGCCAGCGGCATCACCGGCGAGCAGGCGCTGTTCGTGCCGGGCATCGCGGCCCTCGGCTTCGGCACCGGCATCGCCACCAGCACGAACCTCGCGCTGATGCTGGATATGACCACGCCCGAGCAGGTTGGCCTGTTCATCGGCGCGTGGGGCGTGGCCGACGCGCTGGCCCGCGGCCTGGGGACGATGCTTGGCGGCATCACGCGCGACATCATTACCGTGGCCACCGGCAGCGCCTCGGGCGGCTACATCAGCGTGTTCCTGATCGAGGCGCTGCTGCTGGGCGTGTCGCTTGTGCTGCTCCAGCGCATCAATGTCGGAGCCTTCCGCAGCCGACAGCCGACGCTCACCGAGCTCGTGGCGCTGTCGGGGGATGCGTAGCGGGCGCTCCCGAGTCGTGAGGCTTGAGTCGTGAGTCGTGTGTTGTGAGGCTTGAGCGTAGCCCCATATCTGTGAGAGATCGTATGACCACCACACCCCACCAGCCCACCAACGGCGCGGTGCACGCGCCGGAGCCGATCGCCGCGCCCGCGCCGCCCTACCCCTTCGCAGGAATCGTCGGCCAGCACGAGCTGAAGCTCGCGCTGCTGCTGTGCGTTGTGGATCCGACAATCGGCGGGGTGATGGTGATGGGCCACCGCGGCACCGCCAAGAGCACCGCCGTGCGCGCCCTGGCCGCCATGCTCCCGCCCCAGCGCGCGGTGGTCGGCTGCCCCTACGGCTGCGACCCGTCGCGGGTGGCCGCCAACTGCCCGCACTGTGTGGATGGCGACCGACGGCGGACCACGGATCACCGGCCCGGTAACGGCCACGACAGCGGCGGCGCGACGAGCAACGGCGTCGGCCGTCGGTCGTCGGTCGTCAGCCGTCGGTCGTCCGTCACGCGCCCAGTGCCGGTGGTTGACCTGCCGCTCGGCGCCACCGAGGACCGCGTAGTGGGATCGCTGGACATCGAGCGGGCGCTGGTGGACGGCGTGCAGTCGTTCGCGCCCGGACTACTGGCGCGCGCGAACCGCGGCTTCCTGTACATCGACGAGGTCAACCTGCTCGAGGACCACCTGGTGGACCTGCTGCTCGATGTGGCGCAGTCGGGCGTGAACGTGGTGGAGCGCGAGGGGGTGAGCGTGCGCCACCCGGCGCGCTTCGTGCTGGTGGGCAGCGGCAACCCCGAGGAGGGCGATCTGCGCCCGCAGCTGCTGGACCGCTTCGGCCTGCACGCGCGCATCACCACCATCGAGGACGTAGCCGAGCGGGTGGAGATCGTGCGCCGCCGCCGCGCGTTCGACACCGACCCGCACGCCTTCGCGGCGAGCTGGGACAAGGAGCAGCAGCGGCTCCAGCGCAAGATCAAGGCCGCCCACAAGCGCCTGCCCGCGGTGCAGCTCCCCGACGACGCGCTCTTCGCGGCCGCCCGGCTGTGCGTCGCGCTCGGTATCGATGGCCACCGCGGCGAGCTGACCCTTGCGCGGGCGGCTACGGCCCTGGCGGCATACGAGGGACGCGACGCCGCCGCGCCCTCCGACGTGGTGCGCGTGGCGACGCTGGCGCTGCGCCACCGGCTGCGCAAGGACCCGCTGGAGGCCTCAGGCGACGACGCGCGCATCGAGCGGGCGGTGGCCGAGGTGATCGGGTAGGGTGCGTTGCGGGGCGTAGCGTGGCGCGGTATACTGCTGCATCTCGCCCGCACCCACCCGAAGAACTGTGACCCCTATTGTGATGCAACGCTGCTCTCGGTTCGTCTCCCGCCCTGTACTGCTCCTGCTCGCCCTGCTCCTGGCGGCCGCATGCGCCGCCCCACCGCGCCTCGAGACGGTCGCGACCGGGCTCAGTCAGCCGCGCGGCATGGTGCTCGCTCCGTCCGGCGACCTGATTGTGGCCGAGGCCGGCGCCCCCGACCTCGAGGAGGAGGCCGCACCGGTCTCGATCAACGAGAGCGGCCGGGTGTCTCGCGTGTCCTCAGCTGGGCAGGTGACGCCGCTGGTGGAGCGGCTGCCCTTCACCCACGACGTCGCCTCGGGCACGGATGTCGGCCCGGCCGATGTGGCGCTGCTGGGAGGCACGCTCTACGTGCTCACCGCCGAGGGGCACGCCCCGCTCTCGCGCATGCTGCTGCGCGTTGCGCCGGGGGAGCCGCCGCAGCAGGTCGCCAGCTTTCTCGCCTTCGCCCTGAACGACAACCTGTTCGGCAAGATGATGGGCGGCGCGGGCGTGCAGGCTAACCCTTTCGGCCTGGCCGCCGCGCCTGACGGCAGCGCCTTCTACGTGAGCGACGGGGCCTCGGGCCGGGTGCTGAAGGTCACGCTCGACGGACAGATCACTGTGTTCGCCGAGGTGCCGAAGATGCCGCCGCTCACCGGCCTGACATTCGGGCCAGACGGCCGGCTGTACGTCACGGTGTTCAGCGTGCTGCCGCACACCCCAGGCACGGGTGCGCTCTGGGCGGCGGACATGGCCGGCGGCTTCGCGCCGGTGGCCGAGGGTCTGACTATGCCGATCGATGTCGGCTTCGACCCAAAGGGGGCGCTGTACGTCCTCGAGTTCGGCGACGGCCGCTCGCCGCGTGAGCCGTATGCAGGCCAGGGCCGGCTGCTGCGGGTGGGGTCTGGTGGGGAGAGGAGCGTCGTGCTCGACCGGCTCGATCACCCGACGTCGATGCTGTTCTCGCCGGGCGGTGATCTCTTCATCGCACTGAGCGGGGCGTTCAGCGGGGCCGGCGAGGGTTCGATCGTGCGGGTGCGCTGCGAGGAGCTACGGAGCTGCCAGGGCGGCTGATCCGTGTTGGCGGCGAGCAATAGTACCAGCCACAGAGGGCTCAGAGAAGGGGCGCTCGGTGATCTCTGTGCCCTCTGTGGCTCAACTGGGAAGCGCGCTTCCCTACCGCGCCCAGGGCAGGTGCGCCGCCTGCGCCGCCAGCAGGTCGTCTGCCAGCGCCGCCGCCTGATCCAGCGATGTCACGTAGCCGTCCAGCACCAGCGCCTGGATGAACTTCTCGCGGCTCCCCTCGAGCGCCGCCTCGACGATCGTCTCGACCCACGCGTAGCGGCTGGCCAGCGCCCCGGCGAGCGCGCTGGCCAGCGGCGGCTGGGCGATCGGACGCAGGCCTTGCGCGTCGGCTACCGCCGGCCCCTCCACGATCGCCCCCAGCGGCAGGTTCGGCGCCTGGCCGGTGTTCGGCAGGTTGGCCGAGTAGACCCGCCCCGCATCGCGCCGGATCGAGTCCACGATGTCAATCACCTGCTCGTGCTCCCCGCCGATGCGCTCTAGGTAGCCAGGCGGCAGCGGCCCGTCGCCGGCCGCGTCGCGCTGCATGTCGGCGTACTCCGCGTCGCCGTCCGCGATCGTCCCCTCGAAGCTGAAGGCGTCCACGCCGAGCCTGCGCCCGTAGTAGCTGCCGTCGCGGAAGAACTGCGGGAAGAACTCGGTGACGTGCCGGTCCAGCACCGCCGGGAAGGCCCCGAACAGCTTCAGCAGATGCCACGAGAAGACGTTGTCGTCGGGCGTGGGCTGGGCCAGCGCCAGCTTCTCGTCGGCGGTGCGCAGCAGGTCGGGCAGCACGTCCGCCCCGCGTGCGCGCACGTGCGTGATCCACGTCAGGTGGTTGTAGCCCACCGCCGTGTAGCGCAGATCCTCGCGCGGGACGCCGAGCGTGTCGGCGAGCTCGTTGGCCACGTGGAACACGCCGTGGCACAGGCCGATCACGTTCGCGCCGGTGGCCTTGCGGATCGCGCGGCAGACCGGCGCCATCGGGTTGCCGTAGTTGAACAGCAGCGCGCCGGGCGCTAGCTCCAGCACCGCCTCGGCCACCCGCACCATCGCCGGGATCATGCGCAGCGCGCGCGACGAGCCGCCGGGCCCAACGGTGTCGCCCACCGGCACGAAGATGCCGTGTCTGCGCGGGACGAACACATCTTGCTCCCAGGCGCGGCGGCCGCCCACGCCCACCGTGCAGATCACGACCGTGGCGCCCGGCAGTGCCGCGCGGATGTCGGTGGACCCCGAGACGCGGAGAGGCGCCCCGGCCGCGGTAACGATCTTGCGCGCCAGGCGCATGGCCGTGTCGAGCGCCTCGGGACTCACGTCCACCAGAGCCAGGTCGGCCGGCTGCCTGGTGCGGATGAGATCGGCCACTAGGCCGCGGGTGAACACGGCGCTGCCTGCGCCGACCAGCACGTACTTCTCAGTCATAGTGTTGCTCTCGGAGGGGCGCAGCCCCTTCAAACCTCCCCACTGCGCTGCGGTGGCCGCAGGCCCAGGGGAGCTACGTGAACCCCGTCTGTGTAACGCTGCCGATGATCCA
>JBDLTZ010000022.1:0-13062 GCA_039805565.1 Chloroflexota bacterium
CGGGGGCTCACGCCTCACGCCTCAGCACTCACGCCTCGAAACGCGGCGCTATACCGCCCGCGCCAGCACAATCCCACCGATGACGGTGGCGAGCAGCACGGCGAGCGCGGTGAGCGGCGCCCAACGCCCCAGGGCCGAGAACGGGCCGCTCGGCTTCACCGCCATGTGCGCCACGCCCGCCGAGATCAGCCCGAGCAGGGGGTGCAGGATGAACGGAAACGACAGGTAGTCCGCGCCGTTGACGATGCCGAAGATCCAGTAGATCAGCCCGAGCGTCGCCTGAATGTCCACCAGGATCGGGAACAGCCGCGCGGCCCGCGGCACCTCCTGCCCCGGCCTCCAGACCACGGTGAGCCAGACGGCCACCAGGACGATCAGGATTGGCAGGACGCGCTCGCCGAACAGGTTGTGGATGGTGAAGATGTTACCCATGCGCTCCCCTCTGCTAGACACACCACATATGTAGAGCAATACGACCGGATGGTTGAACGCTTTCTCGGGGCGGCTACTCTGCGGGCTGCTCCACGCGCGCCTCGGGAGGCCAGGTGCTCTCGATGTAGGAGAGCACCGCGCGGATCTCCGCGTCGCTCAGCGCCCCTGCGAAGCCCGGCATGCCGTTGGCAGTGCCAGCCCGCGTGATCTCCACCAGCTCCGCGTCGCTCTTGGAGGGCGATGGGCCCGCCGCGCTCAGCGGCGGGGCCAGCCCGTCGCCCGAGCCGCCGCTCCAGGCCGGGTGCCCCTCGAGGGTGGCGCCGTGACACACTGCGCAGGACTCGGCGTAGACGACGCGGCCGTCTGCCACGAGGCGCGCGTCGTCCGGGGCGAGGGTGATAATCCCGCCGCTGACGCCGCCCGCGTCCGGCCGGGCGCGGAAGGAGAGCGCGAGTACCCCGGCCATCAACAGCAGGACTGCACCCACGGCCACCGCCCGCATGTAGCGGCCGTAGACCCCGCGCGGTCGCGGCTGAGGAGCTGGCTGGCTCATATGGATACGCCCTACCTTGTGAAATCTTTCGCACGGGCATCTTACCAGCCAACGACCGGCGGCGCAAGCGGGGGAGACGGCTCGTGCGTGCTATAATGTCGAGAATGATACAGCACGAGCAGAGCGAGACCCTGACCACGAGCGCGATGGCTCGGCAGGGCGTGGGAACGATGAGCACAGGGTACGAGAGCCTGACCACCGGGTACATGGTGGGCGGCATCAGAGTTGAGCCAAATATAGTCCTGGCGCCGATGGTCGGCGTGACCGACAGCGTCTTCCGCCGCACAATCCTCGGTCTGGGCGGCTGCGGCCTCGTGAGCAGCGAGATGACCAACGCCGCCTCGGTGAGCCCGAAGATCCGGCGCCACCACCACCAGCTGGAGTTCCTGCCCGAGGAGCGGCCGATCACCATCCAGCTCAGCGGCAACGAGCCGGACCTGGTGGCGACCGCCGCGCGCACTGTCGAGGATCTGGGCGCCGATATCCTGGACATCAACTGCGGCTGCCCCTCGCCCAAGGTGGTGGGCGGTGGGCACGGCTCGGCCCTGCTGCGGGACCTGCCGAAGATGGAGCGCGTGCTACGGGCGGTGCGCGACGCCGTGCAGATCCCGGTGACGCTCAAGTTTCGCGCCGGGTGGGATGACCAGAGCCTAAACTACCTGGACACCGCGCGCATGGCCGAGCAGGTTGGCATCGCCGCGCTGGCCCTGCACCCGCGCACCAAGGCCCAGGGCTACAGCGGCAGCGCCGACTGGTCGCGCGTGGCCGAGGTCAAGCGGGTGGTCGGCATCCCAGTGATCGGCTCGGGCGATGTGAAGGACGCCGCCGACGCGCTGCGACGCCTGGCGGAGACCAGCGCGGACGGCGTGATGATCGGGCGCGGCGCGATGTACAACCCCTGGATCTTCATGCAGACCGCGCAGCTGCGCCGCGGCGAGACGCCCTTTGTGCCGGGACCGGCTGACAAGCTCGAGCTGCTGCTGCGCTACTTCGAGATGTGCCGCGAGGAGCTGGGGGACCGGCTGGCGCTCAACAAGCTCAAGCAGCTGATCGGCCAGTTTGGCGTCGAGCTCCCTGGCACCGCCGCCCTGCGCGAGTCGGTCTGCCGCTCGACAGACCCGGATGTGGCGCGCAGTTACCTGGAGCGGTTCTTCGCGCCGTACGTCGAGTCGGACGTCGCCACGGTGTAGGATGAACGACGAACGCTAGACGGTCTACCGTCCGTGGTCTTCCATCCCTGGTCCTTCGTCCTTTGCCCGTTTGTTGACACACCTGGGCGATTGGAGTACCATAACGCACGCGTCCCGCCCCGTTATGTGTACCAACCGAACCGTTCACCACTCCTCGGCGCGAGCTCGCCCGCTGCGTAAGCAGCGGTGCGACGGAGACCATAGAGAGCGACGTGCGCTACCAGCGGATCGCCTGTGACCGGCTGCGCCCACGCGCTGGAGACAGTGATGGATGAACAGGTAGAGCTTTTCCTTCAGCACCTCACGGTGAAGCGTAACCTGGCTATCAACACCACGGCCGCCTACCGGACCGACCTCGAGCAGTTCGGCGAGTTCCTGCGCCAGCGCGAGGTAGTCGGGTGGCTGGTCGTCACGCACGACGACATCCTGGCCTTCCTCCTGTTCCTGCGCGAGCGGCGCTACGCGAGCTCTACCGTCGCCCGCCGCGCCGCAGCCGTGAAGTCCTTCTATGCCTTCCTGCTGGCCGAAGGCAAGATGCCGCACGACCCCACAGAGCAGATCGACTCGCCGAAGGTCGACCGCTACCTCCCCAAGGCGCTCTCGCCCGGCCAGGTGGATGAGCTGCTGGAGCTGCCGCTGCGCCAGCCGACCCCCGAGCGTCTGCGGGACAAGGCGATGCTGGAGCTGCTGTACGCTACGGGCATGCGCGTCAGCGAGCTGGTGGCGCTCAACGTGGGCGACCTGGACATGGAGGACGAGAAGGTGTTCTGCGCCGGGAAGGGTGGCCGCGAGCGGACGCTGCCGGTCAGCGGCTCGGCGCTCACCGCGCTCGAGGAGTACCTGGATATCGCCCGCTCGCAGCTCGCGCGCGGCGCGTCGCAGAAGTCGGACGCGCTGTTCCTCAACCACCGCGGCAAGCGCCTCACGCGGCAGGGCTTCTGGCTGATCCTCAAGAACTACGCCGAGGAGCTGGGCCTGAGCGAGCTCACGCCGCACATGCTGCGTCACTCGTTCGCGGCCCACATGGTCAGCGGAGGCGCCGACCTGCGCTCGGTCCAGGCGCTGCTCGGCCACGCGTCGATCTCCACCACCCAGATCTACACGCAGCTCACCCAGGCCCAGGTGGGAGCCGGTGGGCGGGCGAACGGCGGCACAGCTCACGCCGCTGCCGTGGGGGACAGCGCCGAGGCCCAGAGCCCCGCGGCTGACCTGGAGGGTGTCGAGGAGCAGGGCGTGCCGGTGGCGGTGGAGGGGGAGTAGGCCCAGGCGGGCAATTGCGCCGCCCTGCCCGGCTGTGCTATACTGGCGTCGCGGCGATGAAGCGGAGGAGTACCCGCCAGGTGGGCCGACAGCGAGCCGGGGGCAGTGAGAGCCCGGCGGTGGAGCGGCGGGGAAGGGCACCGTGGAGCTGTATCTCTGTTGAGCGACTAACCCCGCAGGGGTCTGGGTGGGGTCATAGGTGAGGGCCAGGCCCTCCCTTCGCCCCTCTCCCACAGGGTTAGTAACTGGGGTGGAACCGCGCGTCGCGCTTGACGCGTCCCCAGGCGATGTATCGTCGCCTGGGGCTTTTTGTTGCCCCGGGCTTGCAGGCCGAGGACAGTAGACCAAAGACCGCTGCGCTGGCCGTGGTCGCCCCTTGGTCATTCGTTCGTCCCTCGTCCGACAGGAGGTTCCTATGCCGGCGACAACACTCGAGCAGCTTGTGTCCCTCGCCAAGCGGCGCGGCTTCATCTTCCCCAGCTCCGAGATCTATGGTGGGCTCCAGGGCGTGTTCGACTACGGGCCGCTCGGGGTCGAGCTCAAGAACAACATCGTCGCCTCGTGGTGGCGCACCAACGTCTACGAGCGCGACGACATGGAGGGGCTCGACGCGTCCATCCTCATGAACCGCCTGGCCTGGAAGTACTCTGGCCACGAGGAGACCTTCAACGACCCGCTCGTGGACTGCCGCAGCTGCAAGGCCCGCTGGCGCGCCGACCACATCAAGGGCAAGTGCCCGAACTGCGGCTCCGCCGACCTGACCGAGCCGCGGCCGTTCAACATGATGTTCAAGACTCAGATCGGGCCGGTGGCCGACCCTGAGTCATTCGCGTACTTGCGCCCCGAGACCGCCCAGGGCATCTTCGTCAACTTCGGCAACGTGCTCAGCAGCACCAGCCGCAAGCTACCCTTCGGCATCGCCCAGGTGGGCAAGGCCTTCCGCAACGAGATCAACCCGCGCAACTTCCTGTTCCGCGTCCGCGAGTTCGACCAGATGGAGATCGAGTTCTTCGTCATGCCCGGCACCGACGAGGACTGGCACCAGCGCTGGCTCGATGACCGCCTGGCGTGGTGGGAGAGCATCGGCGTGCCGCGCAGCCGTATCAAGATCTACGACGTGCCGAAGGGGGACCTGGCGCACTACTCCAAGCGCACCTACGACCTGATGTACGACTACCCGACGCTCGGCTACGAGGAGATCGAGGGGATCGCCAACCGCACCGACTACGATCTTGGCTCGCACAGCCGTGACCAGGAGAGCCTCGGGCTCACCGCGCGCGTCAACCCGAACCGCGACAGCATCGCCAAGCTGACCTACTTCGACCCCGAGAGCAAGCGCCACGTCGTCCCGTTCGTGGTCGAGCCCTCGGCCGGCGTGGGGCGCTGCTTCCTGGCGGTGCTCTCCGAGGCCTACGCCGACGAGATGGTCAAGGCACCGCCGCAGGAGAAGCTGGCCCCGGTGGCCGACGCGCTGCAGGCGTTTCTCAAGTCGGTGGGCAAGAGCGAGAAGATCAGCGCCGAGGCCCGCGACGCGATCCAGGCGCGCGGCGAGGAGATCGCGCGCGACCTCCCGGGGAGCCTGCCGCTGGTCGATACGCTGCTGGCGATGCCCGGCGCGGACCAGATCGAGCTCGGCAAGAAGCTGCGCGGGCAGGCCCAGCCGCTGGCCGACGAGCACTTCCGCACCGTGCTCAGATTGAAGCCGCACCTGTCGCCGGTCAAGGCGGCCGTCTTCCCGCTCAAGCGCAACCACGACGGGCTGGTGGACACGGCGCGCGGCATCCGCAAGAACCTCCAGACGGCCGGGCGCATGCGCACGGTGTACGATGACACCGGGGCGATCGGCAAGCTGTACCGCCGGCAGGACGAGATTGGGACGCCCTTCTGCATCACGGTGGACTTCCAGACGCTCGAGGACCAGACGGTGACGGTGCGCGAGCGCGACACGATGCAGCAGGAGCGCGTGCCGATGGCGGAGCTCCAGGCCTACATCGGCGAGAAGGTCGGCGCGTAGCGCGGCCGATCGCGGGGTGTGAGCCGGGGCGCGTCAGGCGCACCCGGCTCTTGCCATATAATGAGGCCGTGCCTTCGCCCTCATGTTGAAGGAAAGATGCCCTGATGACCCCCAACCTCTCGCTCCCCCTTCCGCACCTGGCCGAGCAGTTCCTCCTCCGCCCCGGCGTGACCTTCCTGAACCACGGCAGTTTCGGCGCCTGCCCGCGCCCAGTGTTCGAGCGCTACCAGGCGCTGCAGCGCGAGCTCGAGGGGCAGCCGGTGGATTTCCTCGGCCGGCGCGTGCGCGGGCTGATATCTGAGGCGCGCGCCAGCCTTGAGGGCTTTATCGGCGCGGAGGCCGGCACGGTGGTGTTCGCGCCGAACGTGACCCACGCGCTCAACATCGTCACGCGCTCGCTGAACCTCCAGCCGGGCGACGAGGTGCTGACGACCGACCACGAGTACGGGGCGATCGATCGGGCGTGGATCTTCAGCTGTGAGAAGCGCGGCGTGCGCTACGTGGCCCAGCCGCTGCCGCTGCCGCTGGAGAGCGCCGAGGCGATTGTGGAGCAGGTATGGGCCGGCGTGACCGAGCGCACCAAGGTGATCTCGCTCAGCCACATCACCTCGCCTACGGCCGTGATCCTGCCGGTGGCTGAGATCTGCCGGCGGGCGCGCGAGGCCGGCATCCTGACGGTGATCGACGGGGCGCACGCGCCGGGACAGATCGACCTTGACATGCGGGCGATCGGGGCGGACTTCTACGGTGGGAACTGTCATAAATGGCTGATGGCGCCGAAGGGGGCCGGCTTCCTCTACGCGCGCCCCGAGGTGCAGGGGCTGCTCGAGCCGCTGGTGGTGGGCTGGGGCTGGCGCAGCCGCACGCCGAGCGGGTCGGACTACATCGACCACTTCGACTGGCTCGGCACCGACGACCCCTCGGCGGTGCTGAGCGTTCCGGCGGCGATCGCATTCCAGCGCGAGAATAGCTGGGGCGAGGTGCGGGCGGCCTGCCACGCGCTGGCGGCCGAGGCGCGGTGCCGCGTGGCCGAGCTCACGGGTCTGCCGCAGCCCTACCCGGATTCGACGGAGTGGTACAGCCAGATGACGCTGCTGCCGGTGCCGGGCGACCCGGCCACGCTGCACCGGCGGCTGTGGGACGAGCACCAGATCGAGATCCCCGGCACCGCCCACGGCGAGCACAGCTTCCTGCGGATCTCCATCCAGGCCTACAACACCCCCGAGGACGTGGACCGGCTGGTGGAGGCGCTGCGCGGGCTCCTGCGCTGACGCAGAATGAAAGAGGAGTGTGAGGGCGCGATCCCCCACACTCCTCTTCGCGAGCCGCCCGACAGCACCCTCAGTCGGCGTCCAGGGTCTCGTCCACGCTCACGCTGAAGCCCGGCAGCAGCGCCGACGTGGCCGCCTCGCCGCGCCGAAACACACCGTGCTCCTCGTAGGCGTCGCCCTCGAGCCGCAGCACCGTGATCGCCTCCGCCTGCGGGTCCACGATCCAGTACTCCGGGATGCGGCCCTCGGCGTAGTCGAGCCGCTTCTCCACCAGGTCGCGATCGGGGTTGTCCGGGCTGACCACCTCGACCACCAGGTCGGCCCCGGTCCAGAACTCATTCCCGCGCCGCGGGTCGCTCGCGTCGCGCAGCAGCATGATGTCCGGCTCGCGGAACTTGCGCGGCCGGACACGCAGCCGGAGTGGGGCGTAACGCACTTTCCCCGCCCGGCCAACGAAGAGCTTCAGAAGCGAGAAGAGAAAGTCCGCGATGGCTTGATGCTTATCGGTAGGCACGGCCAGCTCCTCGATATAGCCGTCGGTGAGTTCGACCAGGCGGTGGGTGCGCTCGGACAGCCACAGGTACTCTGCATCGGACCACTCGCCCTGGCCGGGCAGCCAGTCAAGGATCGCCGGCGGGAGCGTCTTGGGGCGCTCAAACAGGCTGGTTGCCATCGCGTCCTCCTATCGGCTAGACCAACGACGAAGGGCCGCGGACGAAGGGCTGCGGCAGTGGCTCGCCCTTCGTCCGCGCTCCTTCAGCCGCTCGCGCCTACCCCATCGCCTCGAGCTCGTCGAGCAGCGCGTCGAAGCGGTCCATGGCCGCCTGGATCGGCGCCGGGCTGGTCATGTCCACCCCCGCGTCGCGCAGCAGGTCGATCGAGGGCCGCGAGGAGCCGCTGGAGAGGAACGACAGGTAGCGGTCCACCGCCGGCTGGCCCTCGGCCAGGATCTTATTGCTGAGCGCCAGGGCCGCCGCGAGGCCGGTGGCGTACTGGTAGACGTAGAAGTTGTAGTAGAAGTGCGGGATGCGCGCCCACTCCAGCGCGATCTCGTCGTCCAGCGTCACCTCGGGGCCGTGGTAGCGCGCCACCAGGTCGTAGTACGGCTTGCTCAGCCCGTCGGCGGTGAGCGGCTCGCCCTGCTCGGCGCGGCGGTGCATGTCCAGCTCGAACTCCGCGAACATCGTCTGGCGGAAGATCGTGGTGCGGATCCCCTCGAGCTGCTCCACGACCAGGTGGCGGCGCAGCGCCGGGTCCTCGCGCGTCTTCAGCATGTGGTCGGTGAGCAGCGCCTCGTTGAGGGTGGACGCCACCTCGGCCACGAAGATCGTGTAGCTGCCGTAGACGAACGGCTGGGTCTTGCGGGTGTAGTACGAGTGCATCGAGTGGCCGAGCTCGTGCGCCAGGGTGAACACGTCGTCCAGGCGGCTCTGGTAGTTGAGCAGGATGAACGGCGCGGTGGTGTAGGCCCCGTCCGAGTAGGCGCCGCTGCGCTTGCCCTGGTTCTCGTAGACGTCGATCCAGCGGCTGCTGAAGGTGGTGTCGATCGTCTGGCCGTAGTCCGCGCCGAGCGGGCGGAAGGCGGCCTTCACCAGGTCGGCGCCCTCGGCGTAGGGCACCTCGAGGTCCACCCCTGCCGAGAGCGGCGCGTAGAGGTCGTAGATGCGCAGGTCGTCCAGCCCCATGACCTTCTTGCGCACCTGCATGTAGCGGTGCAGCTTCGGCAGGTTGGCGTTGATGGTGGAGACCAGCGTGTGGTACACCTCCACCGGGATGTCATTGGGGGTCAGGGCGGCGTGCAGCGAGGAATCGTAGCTGCGCAGGCGGGCGTTGAGCGCGTGGCTGCGGACCTCGGCCGCGAGCGAGGTGCCGAGGGTGTTACGGATGCCCTGGAAGGCGCTGTAGTACCCCTTGAAGGCGTCGCGCCGCACCCGCCGGTCGTCGCTGCGGAGGAGGCGGCCGTAGCGGGCGTGCGAGAGCTCGACGGTGGCACCTTCCTCGCCGGTGATAGTGGGGAACTTCAGGTCGGCGTTGGTGAGCACCTCGAAGATCTCGCTCGGGGCGCGAGTGACGTCGCCGAACTGCGCCATGATCCCCTCGACCTCGGCGGAGCGGACGTGGGCGCGCTGGCGGATGAGCTGGTCCAGGGCGTAGCCGTACACCGCCAGATCGGGCGTGTGGCGCAGCCAGGCCCGCAGCGTCTCCTCGGGCGCGGCCAGGATCTCCGGGTCGATGAACGCCAGCTCACCGCTGACGCGCGCCACCAGCGAGCCGGCGCGGTCCGCCAGCGCCTGGCCGGCCGAGTCGCCGCTGTCCGAGTCGTGGCGGCGGTTGGCGTAGGCGTAGAGCTGCTCGAGCTGCATCCAGATCGCGTCCCGCAGCTTGAGCGTCTTCAGCAGCGAGTCGGCGCTCTGCGCCACGCCCCCCTGCATGGCCGTCACCTCGGGCAGGCGTTGCTCCAGCGCGGCGATATCCCGCTCCCAGGCGCCATCATCGGCGTACACAGTGGTGAGGTCCCAGGTGTACTCGGCCGGTATTTCCTCGCGGCGCGGCACTTTCTGTGCGTCCGTCACAGTGGCCTCCGTTCTTACGCTTCAGTGTGTGCTGATTCTACCATATCCGCGCTTGGGCGTCAGGCCCGAGAAGCAGTGCGGCGCCGAGGAGCAAGCCCCCCGGCGCCGCGCCCGCTTCTTGGAGCCGTGCTACTTGGTGAAGGTGAACGCTGCCCTATGTGTGGAGCCGTCGGTGAACGTCAACACGAGCTGGCGGCAGCCGCTCCAGCCCTTCTCGGTCTTCCAGATGTACGTGTACTGGCCGGTGAGCGGGTCGTATGAGAGGCTGCTCGCGCCGGCGGCCACGGTTGTCTCGATCTGGTCCACGAGCACGCTGCTCTGGCAGTTGATCGACTGCGACGCCGGCGATCCGGCCTGGAAGATGTTCAGCCCGAAGTTGCCGCCCAGGCTGAATTTCATGGGGATGGCGCGCCCGGCCTGCACCCGGTTCAGCGTGGGCCAGCTGTCTACCGGCTGGAAGAAGCCGGTAAAGCTGTATGGCGTCGGCGTAGACGTGCTGGTGGGTGTGGCGGTGTCGGTCGGCGTGGGCGTACTGGTGGGCGTGGCGGTGTTGGTCGGCGTGGGCGTGGCGGTGTTGGTCGGTGTGGGTGTGGCGGTGTTGGTTGGCGTGGGTGTGGGCAGGATCACCTGCACCGCCGCACTGTTGGCGCACGTTCCCGCTGCATTACAGGCGCGGACGCTGTAGGAGTACCCCCCGAGTGCCGCGCCCGCGTCGGTGTAGACCGGGTCGCCGCCAAAGATTGGGTTGGCCACGGTGTCCAAGAGCACGCCGTCTCGGTAGACCTCGTAGCGCGTGACGACCTCGGGCTGGCCGGCGCTGTCGCGCGTGATCATCGGCCAGGTCAGCACCACGTCGTTGCCGGACGCGGCGGCGGTGACGGACGGCGCGGCGGGCGTCTCGAGCTCGCTCTGCTCCAGCAGCACCGCGCCCCAGGTCGGGGTCACGCTCACGGTCACGGCCCCACCGCTCACCGTGTAGGTGTTCCCGCTGATGACGTCGAGCAGGGGCGTGCCGTCGGGCAGGTTGTACGGCGCGGAGCCCAGCCCGCTGAAGGTGGCGCTCTGCGTGCTCGAGCCGCGGTTCAGCAGCACCAGGGCCGTCTGCTGAGCGTTGGTGCGCGCGAAGCCGTAGAGCTGCCGCGCGTCGTCGATCACCAGACCGTGCTGCACGTCGCCGTCCTGGAGGGCGCGGTAGCTGTGGCGGACGCTCGCCATGTGGCGCGCGAAGGCCTGGAGGTTGGCTGTGTCCGGCACATAGGCTGAGCCGCTGGCGTCCGGCCAGGGGAACGGCGCGCGGTTGTAGGGGTCGTCCTGGAACTGCGAGCCGTCCCAGACGCCGTCGTGGCTCAGGCCGACCTCATCGCCGTAGTAGAGCGTGGGCGCGCCGGGGTAGGTGAAGGCGAACAGCCACCACTCCTTCATGCGCTGGACGGCCGCAGCGTCGCTGTCATTGTTGATCTTCTTGAGCAGGAAGCGCACGCGCTGCGTGTCGTGCGACCCGGCCAGGTTCATCATGGCCCTGAAGGCGTTGGCCGGGTAGTCCTCGTGGATGGAGCGCAGGCGGGCGTTGAACTGCGACGGGCTGAGGGAGAAGATCGCGCCGCTGGAGCTGTTGTCGTTGCTGTCGTTCTCCTGGAACTTGCTGCCGCCGGAGCAGCCGTTGCCGGAGCAGCCGGTGAACATCCAGCCGAGCACGGCCGAACGGAAGCGGTAGTTCATCACGCTGTCCCACTCGTCGCCCAGGAGCCAGGGGGAGCCGTCGCCCCACTCCTCGCCGAGCATCACCGTGTCGGACCTGCCGCTGAGTGTCTGGCTGCGGACGGCGGCGCGGAAGCCCTCCCAGTAGCTGTTGGCCGGATCGTTGGTCAGGCCGGGGTCCACGTCGGCGCCCACGTCGAAGCGCCAGCCGCTCGCGCCCTGGCGCGTCCAGTACGGCCCCACAGCGTTGGCGTCGCCGTAGAAGTACTGGCGCACCGTGGTCAGGCCCGAGCGGATCTTGGGCAGCGAGGAGTAGCCATACCAGGCCTCATACGAGCGGGTGAAGTTGCCGCCGGCGTCGGCGCAGCGCACGATCGTGCCGCCGTCGCTGCCGGGGTTCGAGATCGTCGTGCCGGGGTCGCCCTCGAAGTAGAACCAGCCGCGGAAGGGGGCGCTCACAGCCTCGCAGGCGCCGGAGCTGTCGTTCGCGCCGCCGCTCGGGTCGGTGAGTTGTCCGGCGGTGTTGTAGCGGCTGTAGCGGTCGAAGTACGGGCTGTCCGACGAGGTGTGGTTGAACACGCCGTCGAGCATGACGCGGATGCCGCGCGTGTTGGCGGCGGCTACCAGCGCCTGGAAGTCGGCCAGAGTGCCGAAGTCCGGGTCGATCTCCATGAAGTTGGCGGTGTCGTACTTGTGGTTGGAGGGCGCGCGGAAGATCGGGTTGAGGTAGAGCAGCGTCACGCCCAGGCTGGAGAAGTAGCCGTCCTGGATCTTCTGTGTGATGCCCTTCAGATCGCCGCCGTAGAAGTTGTCGCCGTAGTAGCTGGTGCAGTTGAAGCCGGCGCCCTGCTTGTCGCGCGGGTCGCAGACGGCGCTGTTCCAGTCGGCCTCGGGGTCGTTCGAGCGCACGATCGCCCCGCCGGCGCGGCCGTAGGAGAAGCGGCCGGCCCCGGGGTTGTTCGCGGGATCACCGTCGCGGAAGCGGTCGGGGAAGATCTGGTAGATCACCGCGCGCTGCATCCACTCCGGCGTGGAGAAGGCCGGGTCGAAGACGCTGATCTGGTAGGAGTTGTCCTCGGCGGCGCTCTTGCTCGCCTCGGCCTGGCCGAAGCCACCACCCAGGAACTTGGGGTCGTCGTCGCGGTAGTAGCCGGTGGCAGAGCCGTCGGTTGCGCGGAAGGTGTAGTAGAGGATGGTCGGCTGGCTGGCGACCGGCAGGTCGATGCGCCAGAACTGCACGGGGCCGATGGTCGGGTCGGTGGCCGTGCCGTCCGGCGCCATCGCGTGCAGCGTCTCGATGTTGCTGCGGTCGTTCCAGACGCGCACCGTGGTGCTCTGCGCGTCGTTCTGGCAGGTGCGGAAGCGCAGCGTCACGGTGCCCTGGGTCGCGGGCACGGGGCCTGCCGGGCTGCGGTAGCTGGGGCTGAAGGAGTCGTGGAACAGGCCGGAGTAGAAGACGTTGTTGTCGCCTACGGCCGTTCCGGCGCACGGCGCGCCGCTGGTCGTGTAGCTCCAGTTGAAGCCCGTGAAGCCGTAGTCCTGGCCGCTCTGGTTGCGGGTGAAGAGCTGGTAGCGCACCGCGGTGCCGGCGGGCTGGCCCGGGATATCGACGCGCCAGTTTGCGCCGGGGTAGGAGGTGTCGAACGCGCCGAGGGCCTTGACGTAGGTGTTGGTCCCGAGCGGGTTGTACTCGACGCCCGCCGTCTCGCCGAGGGCGGTGTCGCTGTTCATCCAGATCCTCACGCTCCCGGTTCCCGGGTTGGCGGGGACCTGCGCGACGAGGTTGCGGAACGTCGCAGCCGTCGCCGGGGAGGGCGGCGCCAGCAACGAGGCCAGCAGGGCAAGCACGAAGACCGCGGACAGCCGACGCATACCGTGTGCTCCTTCGCTCAGTATACGGCAATGTATAGCAAAGACCCTCTGCGCCATGCGCGGAGGGGGGTGGTACTGAAATATACAGGGACTTGCGGGCTATCCTAGCATAAATCGGTTTAGGCGGCAATAGGGAGACAGATAACAAAGTGTTAATCCGCGGTGGGCGCAGGGGAGAAAGCGTGGCGCCGCGGCGGGG
>JBDLTZ010000023.1:0-10715 GCA_039805565.1 Chloroflexota bacterium
GCTTCCCAGCAGCGTCCCGAGCGAGAGCAGCGCCCCGAGCCAGCAGGCCGCGAGCACGATCCCGAGCTCTCGGCCCCTCCCGCGCCTGCCGAGAAGCAGCAGCGCCCCTCCCGCGCCCGCGGCGAGCAGCGGAGCCTGCAGCGCGGGCTGTGCGTCCACGAGCGGGCCCAGGCCCCAGCCGAGCAGCTTGGCGACCAGCGGCCGCTCGGGCGGGCAGCGGTCCGCCGGGGGCAGCGCCGCCTGTGCCGCGGCCTGCGCGCGCCGAGCCTCCAGCAGCCCCAGGTAGCCGGAGTAGTACAGCGATCCGGCGAAGGCCGCTGCCACCGCCCCCGCCAGCACGAGTGAGCGCAGGGCAGCGGCTCGGTTTGGGGCCGTGGTCAGTGCTTCCACCTCGTCGGTGGTAGGTCGTGGGTTGTGGGTCGTGGGTTGTGGGTCGTCCTTCGCCCTCACGAGCCACCACAGCGGCAGCCAGGCCGCCAGCAGCGCCGCCACGGAGATCGAGGCGCCGGTGTGGCTGAGGAGCAGCATCGCCAGCAGCGTGCCCCCGACAGCGGCCACGCCGGCGCGACGGGCGCGTGGGGGGGCCAGCGTCAGGAAGAGCAGCAGCGGCAGCAGCAGCGCCTGCGCGAACAGGTTCGCCATCTCGCCCACCGAGTACGAGCGCAGCAGCGGCGGCGCGGCGGCGTACAGCGCGGCCCCGAGCAGCGCGGCCGCCCGCCCGACGCCCGCGCGTCGCAGCAGCAGCCAGATGATCGCCGCGCCGCAGCTCTCCAGCAGCGCCACGCTCCCCTGGATCAGCCGCCCGTCCAGCGCCTCGTCCCCCAGCAGCAGCTTCGCGGGCGCGAGCGTGAGGTACTGTCCCGGCGGGTAGGGCGCCTCGCCGGCCCCCGCCTCGCACGGCAGCCCTGCCGTCAGGAAGACCTGGCCGCGCGCGAGCAGCCGCAGCCGGTTCACATTCAGCCCGAGGTCGCTGAAGAGGGCGTAGGGGTGCAGCACGCCGCCCATCCGCGTCGCGAATGCCGCGATCACCGCCCCCAACACGGCGCCGCGCTCCCATGCCGGCGCCGATACCCCCAGCGCACGCGCGGTGGCTCCCAGCAGCGGCGCGAGCAGCAGCACGAGCCCGATGCAGCTCCACACGAGGGCGGCGAGCGCGGGCGCGAAGATCGTGAGGTCGGCGCGGCGCGCGGCCAGCATCCAGGCGGCGAGGAGCACGAATGCCAGGGTGATGGCGCTCGGGAGCCACCGGCCGACATGTCGCGTGGCTCGGTCTCTGGTCGTCGGGCGTGGGTCGTCGGGCGGGGGTTGTCGGCTGTCGGTTGCTGGGCGTGGGTCGTCGGGCGGGGGTTGTCGGCTGTCGGCCGTGGGTTGTCGGCCGTGGGTTGTCGGTCGCCGCTCGTCGGTCGTCGCCCCGATGAGCCGATACACCAGCGTGTACAGGCCGGCGGCCGCCGCGGCCAGCAGCGCGAGCGTGGTAGGAGCCGGGGGGCGCGGAAAGTCCGCGGCAGAAGCGGCGTCCACGCGGTAGAGCACCAGCCCGAGCGAGCGAGGGTCGCCAGGGGCCGCGAGCGGGGGAGTGCTGAGCCCCAGCCGGACATCGCCCGACGGCGCCGCGCCGAGCAGGTGGTAGACGCGTGGGTCGCCCGGCGCCACCGCGACGGCCACCGGAGCAGCGTCCATGAGCTGCCACAGGCTTGTCACTGCCTCCGGCCGTGGCCCGGCCGACGCCGCCACACGCAGCACCCACGCGCCGCCGCCCATCCCGGGCAGCAGTACCTCGGCCTCACCCTCCGTCCAGCGGTAGGGGCGAGCGCCGCTCTCGTACCACTCCCCCCCGGCGGGCTCCGGCTCAGAGGCGTTGAAGCCCGTGAGGAACGGCGCGTCATACTTCCGCAGGCGCGTGGATGTGTCGCCGCCGATGTGGAGTGTGTGGCCGGCCGGGAGCTGGTAGGCCAGTGTCCAGAGCGCGAGCCCGGCCGCGAGGCAGAGCCAGAGGCCGCGGGAGGTGGCGGCGGTCAGCAGCAGACGCCCCTCGCGGGTCAGCCACGCCGTGATAGCTTGCAGGTCGGCCACGGTCTCTCCTGAGCGCAGAGCGGGGAAGCCGCCGGGGATTATAGCAGACGGGCGCGGGAGCGCTAGGGGCCGCGTGCGGGGCAATCTCTCGCGGTAAGATAACAATCTTGAAAGGATCTTGACAAGCGTTACACTGTGGACTAGTATCACCCTACGCCAGCACCGCCCCACTCACTCCGGCAGCCTCGCCCGTGATGGCGCCCCCTCTCACTATCACAATTATCAACTCGGCATCTCAGCCTGTCTAGGCTCCGAGCTGCATCTTTACTTTGTGTGAAGTTGCCCTGTTCAACAGGGCCCGCTTCGTTGTGCCCTTTACACTCAAACGGAAAGGCTCGGTATGCGAAGGTCTCACGTCTCGGGGGGTCGCAGCGTGGCGCTCCTCTTACTGGCCGCTGTCTCGCTGGCGCTTGTGGCGCCCGCAGCCGCCAACGAGACCAGTGACGTCGAGAGCACCAAGGGGTTCCGCAAGTCGGTGACGCTCGCCGGCATCCGCGAGCATCAGGCGGCCCTGCAGCAGATCGCCGACGCCAACGGCGGCAACCGGCTGTCAGGCACCGGCGGGTTCGACGACTCCGTGGAGTACGTCGTCGACAGGCTCGAGGCGGCCGGCTACCAGCCGGTGGTCGAAACGTTCGACTACCTCCTGGTCTCGGATAAGACGCCGCCGATATTCCAGCGCATCTCACCGATCCTGACGACGTATGTGGACGGCATCGACTTCGGCACGATGCAGTACTCGGGAAGCGGCGACATCACCGCCCCGGTGGTCGCGGTCGACCTCGTCGTGCCGCCAGTCGGCGCGGCCAATGGCAACACCAGCGGCTGCGAGGCGGCCGACTTCGCCGGGTTCCCCTCTGGCTCCATCGCGCTCATGCAGCGCGGCACCTGCACCTTCCGCATCAAGGCTGAGAATGCGCAGGCGGCCGGCGCCACGGGTGTGATCATTTTCAACGAGGGCCAGGTTGGCCGCACCGCCGGCGCCTTCGGGACGCTCGGCGCGCCGCCTATGTCGTTCCCGGTGATCAGCGCATCGTTCGCCGTGGGCAACGCGCTGCGCGGCAACGTGCTCAACGGGCTCACGGGAACGACAGCGCGGATCAAGACCGACACCATCGCGGAGCTCCGCGAGACCTACAACATCGTCGCCGAGACGGCCGGCGGCGACCCGAACCGGGTGGTGGTGATCGGCGCGCACCTTGACAGTGTGAGCCGCGGGCCGGGCATCAACGACAACGGCAGCGGCTCGGCCACTATCCTCGAGGTGGCGGAGGTCTTCGCGTCGCAGCAGCGCGAGACGCGCAACAAGCTGCGGTTCATGTGGTACGGCGCGGAGGAGAGCGGCCTGATCGGCTCGACAATCCACGTGAGCCGCCTCTCGCAGGCTGAGCGCGACCGGATCGAGCTGATGCTGAACTTCGATATGATCGGCTCGCCGAACTACGCCCGCTTCGTCTACGACGGCGACAACTCGGCCTTCCCGGTCGGCCCTGGCGCTGCAGTCGGGCCGGAGGGCTCGGGCGAGATCGAGCGCGTGTTCCACGACTACTTCGCCTCGCAGGGGCTGGCCTCGGCCGAGACTCCTTTCAGCGGCCGCTCGGACTACGGCCCGTTCATCGCCGTGGGTATCCCGGCGGGCGGTCTGTTCACTGGCGCCGAGGGGATCAAGACGGTGCAGGAGGCGGACATGTTCGGCGGCGAGGCCGGCGTGGCGTATGACGTCTGCTACCATCTGGCGTGTGACACCTTCGCCACCACCAACAGCGCCTACGCCCTCCAGGGCCTCGATGAGATGTCTGACGCTGTGGCGCACGCGGTGCTGTACTTCTCGAGGCGCAACTTCGATAAGAGCCCGCTGCTGAACCCGGACACTCCTGTGACGGGCGTCAGCGGGACAACCGGCGGCGGCGGTCTGCACGCGGACCACGACCACGAGGCAGAGACGGAGTAGTTCTGCCCGACGACGGACCATTCCCCGGGCGCGCGGGAACTTTTCCCCTGCGTGTCCGGGGGATTACACGCTTTGTATTCTTGACAATTTGTCTCATCACCACTATAGTTCGCGCTACACACGAACACCCGACGCGCCCCGCCTGTGCGGCTGAGCCTTCTCCGAGCATGGCCGGCCCGCCACCGTCGCGCGCTCTCCCTCCCGCATCCTCGCACAACACCCTGCTCCTTCCCCTCTTGTGACCTCCGGCGCTTGCGCCGTGGGCCTGTTCCCGCATGCTGTGAAGAGGAGCACAACTGATGAGGAACCGGAAGTGGTCTGCCATTGCAGTCGTCGCTGCGCTGCTGCTGACGGTGAGCGGCGTGCTCGCGGCGGTGATCACCGACGACGGCGGCATTGACGCGGCCTCGGATGTCCACGGGCACGTCCACCACCAGCACGGCGGTGGTGAGGGACATCTGGAAGCTACGAGCGAGAACGTGCGTCTGGTCGGCAGGATGAACATCAACCAGGATGTCGAGGGGCGGGTCTCCGATGTGGGCATCTTCAAGAACTACGCCTACCTCGGCGCGTTCAACGAGCGTGACTGCCAGAAGGGCGGCGTCTACGTCTTCGACATCGCCAACCCGGCCTCCCCGAAGCAGATCAACTTCATCCGCACTGGCAACAACAGCTACGTCGGCGAGGGCGTGCAAGTGATCAATGTCACCACCCCCGCCTTCAGCGGCGACCTGCTGGTGCACAACAACGAGATCTGCGACGTGACGAAGACCGGCGCAGTGGGCGGCATCTCGCTGGTGGACGTCACCAACCCCAAGGTGCACAAGTACCTCGCGCGCGGCTTCGGCGACCTGACCCCCGTCAACCAGACCGGCCAGTCAGGCGAGCCGGTGGCGCACGCCGTCCACAGTGCCTTCGCCTGGGACGCGGGCGACAAGGCCTACGTGGTGATGGTGGACAACGAGCAGGCCGCCGACGTCGATATCGTCGATGTCACCGACCCGCGCAAGCCGGTGATCATCGCCGAGCACGACCTGAACAGCATGTTCCCGAACATCATCGACCCGACTCTCGGCGCTGCCGAGGGCTTCCTGCACGACATGATCGTCAAGCAGATCAACGGCCGCTGGATCATGCTCCTCTCCTACTGGGACAGCGGCTACGTGGTGCTGGACGTGACCGACCCGGTCAACCCCACCTACATCAGCGACAGCGACTTCGCCGCGATTGACCCCGAGCTGCTCGAGAGCACGGGCGACTCGCGTAAGCCCGAGGGCAACGGGCACCAGGCCGAGTTCAGCAAGAACAACGACTACATCGTCGCGGCGGATGAGGACTTCGACCCGTACAGCGTGGCGGCGCTCAACGTCACCGACGGCACTTCCTTCGACGCCGACCAGGGCAGCGCCACGCGTCTGCTGGCCGAGGGTCAGGTGATCGAGGGTCAGGCGGTCTACGTCGGGCGAGCCTGCACCGCCGACGCAGCAGTCCCGCTGGCCGGCGGCCCGGGCAAGATCGCGGTGGTGGAGCGCGGCGTCTGCACCTTCACCGAGAAGATCGGCAACGTGGTGGGCAAGGGGTACGAGGCCGCGGTGGTGTTCAACCGCCAGGGCTCGGACGCCTGCAACAGCACGACCGGCATGAATGTCCAGGGCGACATCGTGACCGTGGGCGTGATCCCGCGCCAGACCGGCTTCGCCTTCTTCGGCGCGGAGGGTGTCTACAATGATGCGGCCTGCCTCGCGGGCAGTCTGGACGAGACGGCGCCGATCGCGATCGGGACGACCGGCGACACCATCAAGCTTGAGTCCTACTTCGACGGCTGGGGCTACGTGCACCTGTACCGCAACAACGGCGGCAAGCTCCAGGCGCTCGACACCTACGCCATCCCCGAGGCGCACGACGTCGCCAGGGCCAGCGGCTTCGGCGACCTATCGGTGCACGAGGTGGCGATGTCGGAGGTGCGAAACGAGCTAGCCTACTTCTCGTACTACTCCGGCGGCTTCCGCGTGGTGCAGATCCAGAACGACACGCTGGTGGAGGTCGGGCGTTTCATCGACCAGGGTGGTAACAACTTCTGGGGCGTCCAGGTGTTCCAGATGAACGGCAAGGAGTACGTGGCGGCCAGCGACCGCGACTACGGCGTGTACATCTTCGAGTACACCGGGCCGTAGGGGCCGCGCGGCTGAGACACAGCGAGGGCCGGGGCGTCAGCTCCGGCCCTCGCTGTGCGCCCGAGCCCTCACCGATCTCTCACCGCCCGCGCCGGCCCGCATGCTATAATCTGGCAGACTGAAGGGGAAACTGCCGTGTCGCTCCGCACCCGCCTGACGGTGTTCTACGTCGGCTTCTTCGCCGCAGCCCTGCTGGCGCTCGACATCGGGCTGTTCATGATCGTGCGCCAGTCGCTGATCGGCAGCATCGACAACGAGCTCAGGCTGGGCGCGCAGCTGCTGCAGCAGGGGTTCGCGGACAGCAACCAGACGCTGCGGGGCTACTTCGAGAACGACCGCATGGTGGTGCTGCTCAACACCCCGCGCGTCACCGGCTTCAGCGGCACTGAGCTGGTGGTGCAGGTGTACGAGCGCAACGGCTCGCTGGCGGCGCGCTCGCCGAACCTCAACGAGCAGATGACGCTCGACCAGGACGTGTTCGCGCGCGCCCTGGAGAACAGCCCGACCATCCGCACGATCGGCAGCGGCGCGGGGCGCCGGCGCGAGCTGGTGGCGCCGCTGATCCTGCCCAACCCTGTCAGCGGCGAGCCGCAGGCGGTGGGTGTGGCGCAGGTGGCCCGCTCGATGGACGAGATCGAGCGCGCGCTCACGGTCTTCGCCTACGCGCTCCTCGGCGGCGGCGTGGTGGTGCTGCTGGCCGCGGCGCGCGGCGGCGCCTGGCTGACCCGCGCCGCGTTCCGCCCGATCGACGAGATCGCCGCCACCGCGCAGAGCATCGTCCACGCCGAGGACCTCAGCCGGCGCGTGCCGGTGCCCGCCGCGCAGGACGAGCTGCAACGCCTCACGGTCACGGTCAACGAGCTGCTCGGGCGCGTCGAGGCGCTGTTCGACGGCCAGCGGCGCTTTATCGCCGATGTGTCGCACGAGCTGCGCACGCCCCTGGCGGCGATGCAGGGCAACCTCGACGTGCTGGCGCGCGGGGCGGCCCGCGACCCGGAGCTGCTCGACGAGTCGATCGGCGACATGCGGCGCGAGGTAGCGCGCTTGATCCGCATGACAAATGATCTGCTGCTGCTGGCCCGATCGGACGCCGGCGTCGAGCTGCACCGCGAGGTGGTCGAACTCGACACGCTGCTGCTGGAGGTCCACCGCGAGCTGCGCGCACTTGCCGGCCCGGTGGCGCTGGTGATCGGCGAGGAGGACCAGGCGGCGGTGCTCGGCGACCGGGACCGCATCAAGCAGGCGCTGCTCAACCTGGGGATCAACGCGATCCAGCACACCTCCGCAGGCGGCACGGTGACACTAAGCCTCACGCGCCAGGGGGAGATGGCGGCGCTCTCGGTGGCCGACACCGGCGTGGGGATCGCTGACATTGACCTGCCGCACATCTTTGACCGGTTTTTCCGGGCCGACCGCTCGCGCAGCCGGAACCGCGGCGGCGCGGGGCTGGGCCTCTCGATTGTGCAGTGGGTGGCCGAGGCCCACGGCGGGCGGGTGGTGGTGAGCAGCCGCCCAGGCGAGGGGAGCGCCTTTACGCTGATGCTGCCGCTGGCTGAGCCCGCGCCAGCCCAGCCCTCCGCGCCTGAGGCGCTTGAGCGTCGGGCGTACGTTGAAAGCTGAACACCGCACGAGCGTGTGCGGCCGACCAGCACGGTGTGACATCGAATCCGCCAAGACTCTCAAGACTCACAGCGTAAGGCTCACATGCGCCTTCTCACCATCAGCGACGAGATCGTCCCGGCCGTGTATAGCCTGAACATCAAGGAGCGCTTCCGCGATGTGCAGTGCGCGCTGGGCTGCGGCGATCTCCCGTACTACTACCTGGAGTTCATCATCACGACGCTGGCGGTGCCGGGGTACTACGTGCTCGGCAACCACGACCACGCCGAGGAGACCGGCGGCGGCGAGCGCGTGACGGCGCCCCGGGGCTGTATCTCGCTCGAGGGGCGCACCGAGCGCTACGGTGGGCTGATCCTGGCCGGGCTCGGCGGCTGCGTGCGCTACAACAACGAGAGCGGGCCGCAGTACACCGAGAGCCAGATGCTCGTGCGGATGTGGCGGCTCGCCCCGCGCCTGCTGCTCAACCGGCTGCGCTACGGGCGGTACCTCGACATCATGCTGACCCACGCGCCGCCGCACGGCATCCACAACGGCCCGGACCGCCCGCACCGCGGCTTCCACACCTTTCTGACGCTGATGGACTACTTTCGCCCGCGCTACCTGATCCACGGGCACATCCACCGCTCGTACAACGTCAGCGCCGTCACCGAGACGCTCTACCGCGATACCATGGTCCTTAACACCGCCGGGTACCGTCTGCTGAATGTCGATCCGCCCCAGGGGTGATGCCATGACCGATTCGTTTATCTCCAGGCGGTCACGCACGCAGTTCGAAGAGGCCCGCCGCAAGGCGCTGCTCGCCTCGATCCTGGATATGATCCGCCGCCAGCCCAGCGAAATGCTGCCCTTCGAGGAGGTCCGCGCACGCCTCAACGTCCGCGGCCAGCGCTATCTCGGCCACCAGACGGTCGAGGTGGACCGGATCGTGGGCAGCGAGGGGCGCTACGGCGACTTCGACCGGCGCTTTCTGCCGCGCTCGAACTCGATGAAGGGGCGCTGGACGCGCGTGAACAGCGCCGCGCTGCAGGACATCCACCTGCCGCCGGTGGAGCTGTACAAGATCGGCGACATCTACTTCGTGCGGGACGGCAACCACCGCATCTCGGTGGCGCGCCAGCACAGCCAGCACTACATCGATGCGATCGTGACCGAGCTGATCGTGGACGTGCCGATCGACGCCGACCTCTCGGTGCGCGACCTGCTGATCATGGAGGAGTACAGCGACTTCCTCGAGTGGACCGATCTGGCGCGCCTTCGGCCGCAGCAGCGGATCGCGTTCAGCGAGACCGGCGGCTACCTGGATCTGGTGCGCCACATCAACGGCCACCGCTACTACATGGACCTGGGGCGCGAGACGCCGGTGAGCCGCGATGAGGCTGTGGCCGACTGGTACGACGCGGTGTACATGCCGGTGGTCGAGGCCATCCGCTCGCACAATGTGCTGAGGCACTTCCCCGGCCGCACCGAGGCCGATCTGTACCGCTGGATCATGGACCACCGCTGGTATATGCGAGAGCAGCGCGGCGCCGACCCTGGCCCGGAGGAGGCCACCGAGGACTATGTGGAGCGCTTCGGGCAGCACAGCCTGACGGACGTGGTCGAGGACCTGTTCCGGGAGGCGATCGAGCGCTTCAGGCCCTGACGCAGGCCAGTGCGAGCTCCTGCATGCGCGCGGCGGCCTCCTCGGGCGTGAGGTCGCCGAGGATGGCTGACGGCAGCGCCGACTCGATCGCGTCCCACGCGCAGCGCAGCTCGTCAAGCGGCGGGATGCCCGGCGCTCCCTCGGCGCTGATCGCCGCGGCCGCCAGCGCGGGATCGCCGGCCACCTCCGGGGCGCTGAGCGCGCCGCGCAGCGCCGGGAGCGCGCCCAGGTCCTGCGCCACGCGCACCTGGAGCTCGGGGCGCGCCAGAAGGCGCCCCAGGTCTGTGGCGTGCTCCAGCCGCTCCCCCTCTAGCCCGGCCCCGTACATCAGGTACAGCCCCCCGAGCGGGCCGGCAGCGCGTCTGCCGGTGGCGTCTACGCGCGGCATCGGCGCCACGCCCAGGTCGAGCGTCTCGCTGTAGGCGCGGTACATCTCCAGCGACCAGTCGCCGTCCACTGCCAGTGCGGCGCGACCCTCGCGGAACAGGCGCGCGCCCTGTGCGTAGCTCGAGGGTGGGGGCGGGCCGGCGCGGCGCAGCTCTCTGAGCAGATTGATCGCCGCCACAGTCTGCGGCGTGTCGAGCGTCGGCGTGCCGTCTGGCCCGAGCGCGGCGCCCCCGACGCCGTGCAGCCAGGCGGCGAACCAGCGCGCCTCGGCCCACCCCGCGACCAGCCCGTAGCTGCCGCCCCCGTTCAGGCGGCGCGCGCCGAGGATCAGCTCGTCGGTGGTGCGCGGCGCCGACTCGATGCGCGCGCGGTTGTAAAGCAGCAGCATGAAGCCGTGCGCCCCGAGCGGCGTCCCCCAGCGCTCGCCGCCCAGCGTGGCGCCCTCGACCGTGGCCGGAAGGAAATCGCCAGGCTCCAGGCCGTCGTCGGCCGGCTGGATTGCGCCGGCCCGCTGGAGGATGCCCAGGTCGTCCTGCGAGCCCCAGACCAGGTCTGGCAGCGGTAGGCCGGCGAGCGAGGCCGCGCGCACGTCGGCGGCCAGCCCGTCGGCGCTCTTGACGCTGATCGCGACCTCCACCCCCGCGACGTGGGCGGCGTCGGCCAGGAGGTTCCGCAGCGCGTCGCGGCGCTCCTCGGGGGCCACAGCCCAGACGACGAGTGCTGAGCGCTGAGTGCTGAGTGCTGAGCCCTCCGCCGTTGGAGCTGTGACAGCCTCGGTGGGGGCCGCCGTGGGCGTGGGGGCCGCCGTGGGACTCGGTGTGGCGGGGGGGCGTGTGGGCGCGGGCGGCTCGGTGGGCCGGGCGGGCGG
>JBDLTZ010000024.1:0-14329 GCA_039805565.1 Chloroflexota bacterium
GGCTGCGGGCGGCTACAGCGGCACCGGCAACGTCGTCGGCGCGCTCTGCGGCCGCGGCCTCGCCCAGCTCACCGCCACCGGCGGGTCCGAGCTGCTGCGCGGGATCGCCGGCTAGCGCTCACAACGTAGCACTCAGCACTCGGCACTCAGTACTCAGCACTCAGCACTCGGTACTCGGTACTCAGCACTCAGCGCTCAGCACTCGGTACTCAGCACTCAGCACTCAGCACTCAGCACTCAGCACTCAGCAGTTGCGCCTCACGACTCAAGCGCAGAACTCCTCGATCACCCGGCGGTAGATCGCGGCGCACTGGCGCACGGTCGCGAGATCCACCCACTCGACGAGCGCGTGCGCCCCGGCGCCGCCCGGCCCGAAGAGCACCGTCGGGATCCCGGCCTGTGCCAGCGAGGCCGCGTCGGTCCAGTAGTGCACGCCCACTACCGCCGGCTCGCCGCCCGTCACCGCCGCGGCGTGCCGCCGGACCATGGTCGGCAGGGGCGCGTCGGCCGCAGTCTCCATCGGCTCGCGGCTCACCCCGCGGCGCACCGTCGCCCGCAGCTCCGGATCCCCGGCCGCCAGGCGCGCCACGATGTCGGTCAGCTCCGCCTCGGCCTGCTCAGGGCTCTCACCCGGGATCGTGCGGCGCTCGACCGACAGCACGCAGCGCTCGGGGTACGACGAGAGCTCCTGCCCGCCGCTGATGAGCGAGGCGTGCGCCGTGCCGCTGCCGAGCAGCGGGTGGGTCGGGTGGGCCAGCAGGCGCCGGCTCAGCGCGTCGAGCTCTACCAGCACGCGGCCCATCTTTGCGATCGCGTCCACCCGCCCCGGGATCGAGCCGTGCGCCGCCGCGCCGCGCGTCTCCACCTCCAGCCACACGAACCCCTTGTGCGCCACCACCAGCTCCAGCTCGGTCGGCTCGGCGATCAGCGCCGCATCCGCCCGGTAGCGCGAGGCCACGTCGATCGTCCCGAGCCCGGCGTACTCCTCGTCCATCACCGCGGTGAAGATCACGTCGCCGCGCAGGCCCATCCCGCGCGCCTGCGCCACTGCCGCCATGCAGGCCGCCACGCCGCACTTCATGTCGTAGGCGCCGCGCCCGTACAGCCTATCCCCCTCGATGCGCGGCTCGTGCGGCTGCTCCATCCCCGCCACGCCCACCGTGTCGATGTGGCCGTTGAGCAGCAGCGTCTGGCCGCCGCCCGTGCCGCGGGCCACCGCCACCACGTTTGGCCGGCCGGGGCGCACCTCGTCCAGGTGAACCTCCAGGCCGGCCTCCTCCAGCCAGCCGGCGATGAAGCGCGCGACCGCCCCCTCGCCGGCGCCCCCCGGCACCAGGTCCGGGTTCACCGAGTCGATCGCGACCAGATCCGCGAGCAGGCGTGTGACGGTGTCCATGCGGTGTTCTCCTGTGTATCGGCCGCGGGCGGCACGAGTGTCGGCTTACGGCGGCTGGCAAAACGGTGGAGTCTTCTCGCTGGTGATGCACGGCTTCCTGAGGCCCTCAGGCTTCGGCGTTCAGCGTTTCGCCCATAGTATAGGGGCTTGCGCGATGATCTATGCTATGCGTGTACCGTTCGCTCACCGGAGGCCACCATGACCGTGATCGCAGCCCAGCGTCTCACGATGACGTTCCGCACCCCGGTGCGCGACCCCGGGCTGCGCGCTGCCGTCGCCTCGCTCGTCCGCCGCACCTACCGCTCGGTGGAGGCCGTGCGCGACATCAGCTTCGCGGTTGCGGCCGGCGAGCTGGTGGGCTTCATCGGGCCGAACGGCGCCGGCAAGACCACCACCCTCAAGCTGCTCAGCGGTGTCCTGCACCCCACCTCCGGCGCGGCCGACGTGCTCGGCTTCACCCCCTGGCGGCGCGACCACCGCTTCCTGCGGCAGATCGCGATGGTGCGCGGCAGCCGCCCCCTGGCCGTGCCCGCCGAGCTGACGGTGCTCGACGCCCTGCGCTTCCAGCAGCTGATCTACGAGGTGCCCGAGGAGCAGTTCCGCCGCAACCTGGCCGAGCTGGTCGATCTGCTCACCCTCGAGCCGCTGCTCCAGCGTCAGGCCCGCGCCCTCTCGCTCGGGGAGAAGATGCGCGCCGGGCTGGCCTGGAGCCTGATCTACCGCCCGCGCGTGCTCTTTCTGGACGAGCCGACGATCGGGCTGGACGTGGGCGTGGTGGCGACGATCCGGCGCTTCGTGGCCGATTACTGCGCCCAGACCGGCGCCACGGTGCTGCTCACCAGCCACGCTATGGCCGATGTGGAGACCCTCTGCCGGCGCGTGATCCTGATCGACCACGGCGCCCTGGTGTACGACGGCGACCTGGCCGGGCTCTCGCTGCGCCTGGCGCCCTACAAGCTGCTCACGGTGACGCTCGGCGATGAGGGGGCGGTGGACCTGGCGGTGTTCGGCGAGCTGGTGGCGCGTGACGGGCCGCGCGTGAGCCTGCGGGTGCCGCGCGCGCAGGTCCCGGCGGTCACGGCGCGCCTGCTGGCCGAGCTCCCGGTGAGCGACCTGAGCGTGGCCGAGCCGACGCTGGAGCAGGTCATCGGGCAGGTGTACCGCGAGGGGGTGCCGACGTGACCCGCGTGCCGCGCCTGCTGGTCGCCTACGTCCAGCGCTTCCTGCTGCTCTGGCTGGCCTACCGCAGCTTCGCCTACACCCTTGTGGCGAATCAGGCCGTCACTCCCCTGATCGGCCTGGCCGTCTGGTCCGCCGCTCTGCCGGCCGCCAACCTCTCGACCTACTACGTGGCGCTGCTGTTCACCCGGCTCGTGACGGTCTCCTACGAGAACCACACCTTCTCGAGCCGCATCTACAACGGCGAGCTGGCCGACGACCTGCTGCGGCCGCACGCGGTGGTGCTGGCGCCGCTGGGCGAGAACCTGGCCATTCGCGTCTGGCACCTGGCGATCGGCCTGCCGGCGCTGGTGGCGGTGTGGCTGGTTGCCCCGGTGCGCCTGACTCCGCCCGATGTGCTGTTGGCGCTCCCCGCGCTTGTGGGCGCGGCGGCGCTCCAGTTCCTGTTCACCTTCACGCTGGCGCTCTCCGCGTTCTGGACCGAGCGCGCCCATGGCGTGGTGGGGATCGGCGGGACGCTGGTATTCCTGCTGGGCGGCGAGGCAGCGCCGGTGCCGCTGCTGCCCGAGGCGATCCGCCCGATCGGCGAGGCGCTGCCGTTCCGCGCGATGCACGGCTTCCCCGCCGAGGTCGCGTCTGGGCTGCTCGCACCCGGCGAGGTGCTGGTGGGCTACGGCTGGCAGGCGCTCTGGCTGGTGATCTTCGGACTCGCGGCGGCCCTGGTCTGGCGCGGCGGGGTGCGCCGCTACACTGCGGTGGGAGGGTAGCGATGCGAAGGGCGCTCCGGCTGATCTGGGCCACGGTGGCTGTCGCGATGCAGCGCGAGCTGGCGCAGCGCGCCAACCTGGCCTTCGTAGCCGCGCAGACGTTGCTCACCAGCGCGGCTGGGCTGCTGGCGGTGGGCGTCGTCTTCACTCAGACCGAGACCCTGGCGGGCTGGCGGCTGGAGGAGGTCATCGTCCTGCTGGGGCTGTTCCAGGTGATGAGCGGGCTGCTGGAGGCGTTCATCGAGCCAAACCTGAGCTGGTTCGTGAGCAAGGTCATCAGTGGCGAGCTCGACGACCTGCTGCTCAAGCCGGTGCCGTCGCTGCTGATGGTGAGCATGGGGAGCTGCCAGCCGTGGGCGCTGGTGCAGGTTGTGGTGGGGCTGGCGGTGGTGGCCGCCGGTCTCGCGCCGCTGGCCGAGTCGGTCACGGCCAGCGGCGTGCTCTCGGCGCTGCTGGTGCTCGCGGCCGGCGCGGTTGTCACCTGGGCCTCGCGCGTGGTGCTGGCGAGCCTTGCCTTCTGGGCGCCGGGCATGGACCCCACGGTGCTCTACCACGCCTTCTGGCAGCTCGGGCGCTACCCGCTGAGCGTCTACCACCCGGCGGTGCAGCGGCTCCTCACGTGGGTGGTGCCGGTGGCCTTTATCACCAGCGTGCCGGCTGCGGCCCTGACCCGCGGCGGCTCTCCGGCGCTGGTGCTGGGCAGCATTGTCGCGGCGGCCGGCGCCGCCCTCGTGGCGCTGTGGGTCTGGCGGCGTGGGCTGCGGCGCTACACCAGCGCGACGAGCTAGTACGACAACGAAACGTCGGTGATCAAGGGTAGTGGCACGGCAGCGCCGCACTGCACCCTGAGCGAAGCGAAGGGTCTCGCAGCGCTGCCGAAGTCGCCGCTCGCGAACGCACGCCCTACGGTGGCCATGTTCGGTGCGCGCGGCACGTGGGTCGATCCGCCGGTACTCGCCCGCCAGCTACGTTTCCATTGTCTCGCTCCCCCGGGCCATACTGGCGGTCCGGATGTGGCGGCGGCAGAGGCTCATGCCTCACCCTCCTCCCACCACGCCCGCAGGTCGTCGCGCGGCTCCCAGCCGAGCACACGGCGCGCCTTGTCGTTCGGGAAGACGCCGTGCGGCAGATTAGCGTTGATGTGCAGCACCTCGTACGGCGCCGGGAGCGCGGGGACCGCGAGCGCCCGGTGGATCGCGCGCCCCGCGTCCTGGAATGAGAGCGTGAAGCTGAAGATGTCGCCGCCCGCCGGCGCGTCGGCGCTCACGAAGCCACAGAACAGCAGCGCCGGCACCTCCATCCCGTAGTGCTCGGCGAACACCCGGCAGATCTCCTGTCCCAGGTACTTGGTGTGGAAGTAGAGCTGGAAGTGGTGTGGCCCGCCTGGGCGCGGCGGTGCGTCCTCGCGCACCTCGTAGTCCCAGGCGTAGCTCGTGATCCCCGAGGGCGACACCATGAACGGCCCGGTGTGGACCACCCGCCTGATCCCGGCCGCCGCCGCCGCGCGCATCACGTTATAGGCCCCCAGCACGTTGACCCGGAAGGCCTTGACCGGGTCGGCCCGCAGGACGGTGCAGTTGACCAGCGCGTCTGCCCCCTCGCACGCCGCCGCGACCTGCGCCCAGTCGCTCACGTCTACCACTGCCTCGCTGTGCGGCGGCCCGAGCAGCACCGGCAGCGGCGCGTAGGGTGACTGCGGCTCGCCGCGAGCGACGATCTCCGCCAGCGGCTGGATGTCGGTCAGGCGCAGGGTGTAATGCGGCGCGAGCTCCTGGGCGGCGGTGGAGGCTATTGGCCCGCCGGCGCCGAAGATCGTCACGCGCTGGATCGTCCGGCTCGCCAGCGGCTCGGGCGCGGTGAGCACCTGCTGCCAGGGGCCCCCATCCTGCGCGATCGGTGACGTGTCCCCACGAGCTACTGGCAGTTCCCGCCGTGGCCGGTAGCCAAGCTCACGCGCCGCGAGGCTCGCGGCCGCGCGCGGGCCGGGCGGGAGCAGGTGGAAGATCGACCACCCTGACCCCTCATACGCCAACGCGCGGCACACCCCCTCGACGGCGTCCTCGACGTGCAGACAGCGGGGGCCGGGCAGCTCCTCGGTGAGCCCGGCGCCGCCCACAATCCGCCCGAGGCGCAGGCAGATCGTCGGCACGCCGGTCTCACGCGCCAGCTCGCGGGCGGCGCACTCAGCCAGCCAGGCGCACAGGTCAGGCGTCGAGGGCGTGGGGCGGGGCCGCCACCCCTCGGTGACGCGCCAGGAGGCCGGGAGACGCGCGAAGAGCTCCATGCTGCTCCCCAGCACGATCTTCCGCACCCCGGCCGCCTGCGCCGCCAGCGCCAGGTGGTACGTTCCGCGCGTCGCGTGGTCGATTGCCGCCACGTCGTCCTCCGTCTGCGGAACGATCGGCGCCAGGTGGACCACAGCCGCCGCTCCCGCCAGCAGCTCTCCCACAAAAGCCTCGTCGCGCAGGTCACCCACGCGTACCTCCACGCGTGGGTCGAGGCCGCTGACATCACCGAGGCTCTGGAGGCGCAGGGGTGTGTCGGGCAGGGCCGCGAGCAGCGCCCGGGCCAGCAGGCCCGCCCCACCGGTGATCACAATCATGGCGTCTCCTTCGGGTGCAGCGCGCGCTGATAGAGCGCCGTGGCGTAGAACTCGTAGGAGGCCGCGCGGTCCGGGAAGTCCACCACGTGCACCGTGAAGCGCGCCGGCAGGCCATTCTCCGGGCAGCGCTCGCGGAAGAAGCCGCCGTAGGCGCGGGCGTAGGCCTCGCGCAGGCGCTCGAGCTCGCGCGCGTACCCTTCGGGATCAGCCACCGGGTTGGGCGTCTTGGGCTGGGCGCGGAAGGCGTGGACCTCCACGAAGTCCACCTCGGCGATCGACTGGCAGACCCCGGCCTCCTGCAGCCACTTCTCCCAGCAGGCGAATACCAGCGGGATCTCGCGCTCGGGGTCCATGGTCGCCACGTCGCTCAGCCCGAGCACGCCGGTGGCCGAGTAGCCGCCGGTGAGCCCGGAGAAGTACAGCTTCAGGTCGCCGTCCGGCTGCTCCTCGACGACGAGGTTCGACAGAACCGGCGATTCGCCCTCGTAGTAGTACGTGAGCTTCCCGCGGCGTTTGACCGTGAAAGGCATAGGCGTCCTCACTGACTGTGGCGGAGATTGTCTGTTTGCGGACTTCTATGATACCATCTTGGCGCTGTCCTCCCGAAGAAGGGGTGCATAATGTCAGTGCGTAAACCAGCCGATCAGTACGGGACCACCGTGGTTCGCCCGCCCGACTTCGACCAGTTCTGGACGGCGGTCCAGGCCGAGACGGACGCCATCCCGCTCAACCCCAGCCTCACCCACATTCCTATGCGCTCCACCGACGAGGTGGACACGTACGAGATCCATTACGACAGCCTGGACGGCGTGCGTATCGCCGGCTGGTACTGCGTGCCGAAGGCCTCCTACCTGCCGCCTCCCTACCCCGCGCTGCTGATCGTCCCGGGCTACATCTCCGAGCCCACCCTGCCGAAGTCCTGGGCCAAGATGGGCTACGCCGCCGTGGGGGTGGCGCCGCGCGGCAAGCTGCGCTCGAACGCCCGCTTCAACCCCGGCTACCCCGGCCTGCTGACGCACAACATCGTTGATCGCCACACCTACGCCTACCGCGGCTTCTACATGGACGCTGCCCGCGCCGTGGACTTCGTGCTGACGCGCCCCGAGGTGGACCACACCCGCATCGGCGTGCACGGCAGCAGCCAGGGCGGCGCGCTCACCCTCACCACCGCGGCCCTGCGCCCGGACGTGATCACCTGCGGCGCGGCCGGCGCCCCGTACCTGTGCGGCTTCATGGACTCGGCGGCGCTCACCCACTCCTGGCCCTACGAGGAGATCAACGACTACCTCCGCACCTACCCCGAGCGTGAGCCGCGGGTCCGCGCCACGCTCGCCTACTTCGACGGCATCAGCTTCGCGCCCGCGATCCGCTGCCCGATGCTGATCTACCTCGGCCTCGGCGACGACGTCTGCCCGCCCGAGACAGGCTACGCGCTTCAGGCGGCGCTCACCTGCCCCACCGAGCTGCATGTCTACCCGCGCTGCGCCCACGATGCCGGGATCTACTGGGAGATGCCTCAGGTCGAGCAGTTCCTGGCGCGCCACCTGCGCCCAGCGGCCTACGAGCTGCGCGCCGACCCGACGCAGGGGTGAGCGGCGACCGACGGCTGGTGACCGATGACCGATGACCGATGACCGATGGCCGATGACCGACGACAGATGGCCGACGACCGACGACCGGTGGTCCGTGGTCTGTGGTCCGTCCATACCACACAGGTGACAACGATGTCGAACCCCACCCGCCCATCTGACTTCGACGCCTACTGGGACGCGGTCGACGCCGAGCTGGCGCGCTTCGACCCCGCTCCGGAGCTTGAGCCGCTGCGCCTGCGCACCACCGAGTTCGCCACGGTCTACGCCCTGCGGCTGACGAGCGCCGGCCCCTACCGTATCTTCGGCTACTACAGCGTCCCGCATGGCGCGGGGCCGTTCCCCGGCCTGCTGGTGATGCCCAACTACGGCAGCGTCAACCACCTGCCGCACTACGACGACCGCGAGCGCTATGCGACGCTGGTACTGATGCACCGCGGGCAGCGCCTGGCCGACACGCCGTTCCAGGCGTCATACCCCGGCCTGTTGACTCTCGGCATCCACGACCCGGCGGCCTACATCTACCGCATGATCGTCGCCGACTGCCTGCGCGGCGCGGAGTTCCTGCTGGCTCGCCCCGAGATGGACCCGGCCCGCGTGGCCGTGACCGGCGGCGACCTCGCGCTGATCACGGCCGCCCGCCGCCCGCAGTTCGTGGCGGCGCAGGTGGGCGGGCTTCTGCTCTACCGTGCGCTCGAGGCGGCTGCGCGCACCTCGGCCTACCCGACCGAGGAGCTCAACGACTACGCCCGCGCCTACCCCGAGCAGCGCGAGGCCGTTGCGCGTACGCTGGCCTACTTTGATCCGCTCCACCACGCGCCGCGCGTCACCGCAGAGGTGCTGCTCCAGGCCGGTGACCAGGGGGCGATCGGTGGGCCGGAGTGGCTGGCGCCGCTGGCGTCGGCGCTGGCACGCCCGCAGCAGTACGCAGTGACCCACGAGGGCGGCACCGACCAGGACTGGCTCGACGCCTGGCTGGCCGGCCGGCTTGGGTCCGAGCCTCGCCCGCGCCTGTGGGACGCCGCCCGCTGAGCCTTTTGTCATGCCGAGCGCAGCGCAGCATCTCTGGCACAAACTCGTCGCTGCGCCCGGAGTGACGCCGTTCGTACTGGACGCAACGCTTAGCCCAGAGGCATCAATGACTCTCTACTCAGACCTCGGCCTGCGCCGCGTCGTGAATGCCGCCGCCACCCTCACGCGTCTCGGCGGCTCGCTCATGCCCCCGCCCGTGCTGGCCGCCATGCAGGAGGCCGCCGGCTCGTTCGTGGACCTCCCCGAGATGCAGGAGCGCGTCGGCGCGCGCATAGCCGCCCTGACCCGCAACGAAGCCTGCTACGTCTCCGCCGGGGCCGCCGCCGGCATCGTCGTGGCGGTGGCCGCATGCATCGCCGGCACAGACCCGGCCAGGATTGCGCGCTTCCCCTCGCTCGCCGAGGACGACCGGTGTGAGGTGGTCGTCCACCGCTCCCAGCGCAACGGGTACGACTACGCCATCCGCCAGACCGGCGCTCGGCTGGTGGAGATCGGCATGGCGAACGGCACCGAGCCGTGGGAGCTCGAGGCCGCCATCACACCCCGCACGGCCTGCGTGGTCTTCTTCGCCGGGGGGCACTTCGCGCGCGGCGCGCTGCCGCTGGAGCAGGTGATCGCTGTCGCGCACGCCCACGGGGTGCCGGTGATCGTGGACGCCGCCGCCCAGATCCCGTCCATCTCTAACCTGTGGCGCTTCACACGCGACATGGGCGCCGACCTGGCGATCTTCAGCGGGGGCAAGGGGCTGCGCGGGCCGCAGTCCGCCGGGCTCGTGCTCGGCCGCCCCGACCTCGTGGCCGCCTGCCGCGCCAACGGCAGCCCCAACACGTCGATCGGCCGCCCGATGAAGGTCGGCAAGGAGGAGCTCGCCGGCATGCTCGCCGCGGTGGCCTGGTCGCTGGAGCAGGACGAGGCCGCGCTCCTCGCCGGCTACGAGGCCACCGTCGCCTACTGGCTCGCCGGGCTGCGCGGCCTGCCGGGGGTGGAGGTCTGGCGCGGCTACCCGAGCGAGGCGGGCCAGCCGCACGGCCGCGCGATCGTGCGGGTGCTGCCGGAAAGCGGCCGCACGCGCGACGAGGTGGTGGCGCTGCTCTGGGCTGGTGATCCGGCCGTGGCGGTGGCGCCGTTTGACGCCGACATGATCGCGCTTAACCCGCAGACCATCGAGCCCGGCGAGGAGCGCCTGGTGCTCGACGCGCTGCTCCGCGCCCTCGCGCCCACACCGGCTCAGGAGGTCTACGGATAATCGTCGACGCAGACTGCTACGTGATGCCGACGAGGAGCTGGCGCTGCCGCCGCTCGACCGCTCGGCGGTAGAGGTGGCCCGCGAGCGCCCCAACATCACGCTGATCGGCAGCGCGGTCCACGAGCTGCCGATCGACCGCGCCCTGCTGCGCGATACCCCCGCGGAGGACCAGGCGAAGATCATGGGCGGGAATACTCTGCGCGTGCTGGGGACGGCTGATGAGTGACGGCCGCGACGCGTGAACGGTGCTCGTCGGATGAGGCTACAGCAGCGCGCCGCGCCGCGCGATGGCCACCGACTCGTGGTAGACGCCCCTGAAGTCCTTCCCCGCCAGCCGGTAGGCGTTGAGCAGGTCGTACAGGCCAAGGCGCGCCCACTCACCGAGCCCGCCCGTGTTGTAGACGGCCAGAGCGAGGGCGACGTGCTGCCGCAGTTCGAGGCACTCCTGGCGGCTCACCCCACTGGCCGCCAGCGCGGCGAAGGTCGCCTCCTGGTGGGCGTGGTCGAACGTAACGTCGGCGAACGGCTCGAGGATGAGCCTCCACACGTCTGTGCGCCGCACGCAGGGTACGCCGGCCTCGGCCGCCGCCGCGCGCAGGGTCTCGCGCTGCGAGGTGTGTACGAAGAGGATGTCGCCGTAGCGCGTGTGGACCTCGGGAGGCGTCGCGTCGGGCAGCACGTGCTCCACCACCAGCCACGGCAGCAGGCGGATCTCCGACACCGAAGCCGGCTCGAACGGGTAGCTGTGGAACTCGATATACTCGTCGGTGATCCTGGCCTGGGAGAGAAGCGCGAACAGCATGAACCGGCTCCCTTGAAATACTCGGTATAATCTTCTTCAGGCTGGCCGGCCGCCGAACATACGCCGAACAGTATGTGCTGTCCTGATCTCCCCGCGGCGGCCCAGCACGACGGAGTGTCACACCCTATGACCCCACCGCTCACCGCACACCCCTGGCGCGAGGTCGAGATCACCCTCACCGCTGCGCACGAGCACCCGAGCCCGTACACGTCGGTCGAGGTCTGGGCCGACTTCACCCACGAGAGCGGGCGCGTGCTGCGCCGCCCGGCCTTCTGGGACGGCGGCCGCACCTGGAAGCTGCGCTTCGCCTCACCGCTGGCTCACGGCGCATGGTCCTGGCGCAGCGCCGCGAGCGTGCCCGACGAGGGGCTGGCCGACGCCACCGGCGAGATCGTCTGCCTGCCGGGGGAGGCCACCAACCGCTTCTACGCGCGCGGCTTCTGGCGGATGTCCCCCGGCGGCCGTAACCTCGTCCACGCCGACGGTACGCTTGCGCTCCTGGCCGGCGACACCGCCTGGGCGCTCCCCTGGCGAGCAACGCTGGAGCAGGCGCGCGAGTACGCCGCCGATCGCCGGGCGAAGGGGTTTAACGCCGCCCTGCTCATGACCGTCCAGCCCGACATGCGCGCGGTCGGGCCGCGTGACCGCACCGCGGACGAGGGGTTCGACGTCGGCTTCGAGGATCTGCCGAGTGGCCACCTGAACGAGCTTAACCCGGCCTACTTCCAGACCATGGACGTCCTCATGGACGTACTCGTGGAGCACGAGGTCGTCCCCGTCTACCAGCCGGTGTTCCACGGCTACGGCTGGAAGGGGCTGGGCGTGGCCGGCACGGTAGTCCCGCCCGAGGAGTACGCTCGCTACTGCCGCTACCTCGTGGCGCGCTACGGCGCCCGGCCCGCGATCTGGCTGGTGGGCGGCGACGGTCAGGGCTACGCGCCGCAGGTTGCCGCCGGCGGGCGGGAGGTCGAGTCCTGGGACTGCTATGGCCAGCCCACCGGCATCCACTACGCGCCCCACGCTGACAACCGCGCCCACCAGGAGGCGGGCTGGCTCGACTTCCAGTGGTGCCAGACCGGCCACAACGGCGAGCACGTCCCCGAGCGTGTGGCCGACATGTGGCGAAACACCCCGGCCAAGGGCGTGGCCAACGGCGAGCCGACCTACGAGCACATCGGGCGGCGCGGCAAGGCCGTGGGGTGGTGGCAGGGGCATGAGGCCTGGTGCAACCTGTGCGCCGGCGGTACCATGGGTGTGGTCTACGGTGCGGGCAGCCTGTGGCAGTGGCGCCTTCATGCGGAGGAGCCCGGCCACGAGGCCTGGGCGCACGCCCCGGGCTTCGGCTGGCGCGAGGCGCTGGAGTTCGAGGGCAGCCGCTACATCGGCGTCATCCCGCGCATCTTCGAGGGGCTGCCGTTCGCCGAGATGCGTCCCAACTGGGACTACACCATCGGGCGGCGCGCCCTCGCGGTGGACGGCAAGCTGCTGGTGGTCTACCTGCCGGACGGCGGCATGGCAATGGTGGTGAGCGACCAGGTCCCCCGGCCGTACCGCATCGTGGACCCACGCAGCGGCAAGGTCATCGCGCGCGGCGAGTGGTCCCGCGAGGCCAGCATCGTCAGCGCGCCGGAGGGTGCCCCTGCGGTGATCATCTTCGCCCAGCCGGACGGACACGAGAGCATTGCGTGACTATCCCGGCGCAGAGGCCAGGGCGAACCTCTTCTGGGTGCGCTCTGTGCCCTCTGTGGCGGCGACTGGCCGGGCGCTCTAGCCACCCTCCCCGCGCAGCGCGGCGATGTGACGGCGCCACCCCACCACCAGCGGGTCGGCCTCCGGGTCGCCGCCCTCCGCCGCAACGCGCCACTTGCGGAAGGCCAGCTCGTTCTGCGCGTTGACGATCGCCGCGGAGCGCCCCCCGAGAGCGCGGTCGCCGCCGCGCTCTCCGTCACGAACACCGAGCACGTCGGGTGTGGCGCATGAACAGGGTCAGCGTCATGAGAGCGCCGAACGCTACGGCGGCGAGCAGCGCCACAGTCGCCAGCGTGGCACAGCGCCGCTGTCGCAGCGGGGGCCCGGCCGTCAGGTAGTCGATCTGGGCGGCATGACATCCCTGGTCATAGCGGCCTCTTTCGTGCCCGGGAGTGATGCGTCTATTGCGGCAGGGCGCGGGCTGCGGCCCCCATCTCGAGCAGGGAAGGGTACGGCTCTAGCAAGAAAGGGCACGGAGGCTCGGGTTATCCCGAAGTCCTCCGTGCCCTCTGCGCTCTCTGTGGCTTGTGGACTACGCTGCCAGGTAGTCCCGCAGGTGCCGGCCGGCGTCCGACGTCCGCAGCGTCCGCAGCGCCTGGGCCTCGATCTGCCGCGCTCGCTCACGCGTCATGCCGAGCGCCCGGCCAACCTCCTCCAGCGTCCGCTGCTGCCCGTCCATCAGGCCATAGCGCAGCGTCAGGATCTTCTGCTCCCGCTCCGAGAGCCGCTCCAGCGCCGAGGCCAGGTCGCGGCGCATCATGTACTCCGCGGCGGCCTCCATCGGCGAGCCCTGGGCCTTGTCCTCGATGAACTCGCCCAGCGTGCTCTCACCGTCTTCGCCCACCGGCATCTCCAGCGAGATCGTCCGGCGCATGGCCTCTAGCGTCCGCGCGATCTTGTCTATCGGCTGGCCCATCGCGTTCGCGATCTCCTCCGGGGTGGGCTGGCGCTCCAGTGAGCGGGAGAGCCGCTCGGCCGTGCGCTTTACCTGCCCCATCGACTCGCTCATGTGCACGGGCAGCCGGATGGTGCGGCCCTGCTCCGCCACCGACCGCGTTACCGCCTGGCGGATCCACCAGGTGGCGTAGGTTGAGAAGCGGTTTCCGCGCCCGGCGTCGAACTTGTCGGCTGCGCGCATCAGGCCGATGTTCCCCTCCTGGATCAGGTCCGTCAGCGACAGGCCGTGGCCCACATACTTCTTGGCGATGCTCACCACCAGGCGTAGATTAGCCTGGATCAGGTGCGCACGCGCATCCGCGCCCTGCACCACGTCGGCGTGCAGTGCAGCCTGCGCCTGCGCGGTCAGCTCCTCGCCGGACTCAAGCCGCTGCGTTGCCGCCACGCCGCGCGCCATGCGCTCGGCCAGCTCCACCTCCTCGGGCGCGCTCAGCAGCTTGGTGCGACCGATCTCGCGCAGGTAGGTGTCGATCGAGTCAAGCGAGACTTCAGCGCTGGTGCTCGGCCCTGCCGGCTCCTCGGCCAGCGGCTCCTCCGCCAGCGTCTGCCGCGCGAGCATGTCGCCCGTATCCATCATCGCCTCACGGGCGATCATCACGTCGGTCATCTCATCTATCATCGCCGCTGTCTCCTCTATGCTTGCTCGTCCGGCGCCCCTGGGAGCGCCGCTGCGTGAATATCCACCGTTGCCGTGCTGTCTGAGGCACTGTGTGGCAAGGCAACGAAAACCTCCACCACAGGTCAGGGTGGAGGTACAAGGTCGTACGTCATGTCGTCAGATGGAGAGTGAGTGCTTGCGTGCCTGTCCCGGCGCAGCCGGAACACATTGACGCAAGAGCGTTAGTATAGCACGTGGCAGTAAATATGTCAAGTAGATCGTCGTAGGCCTCCAGGGCTAATGCAAAGTCGGACTAGAGGAGAATAACAGGAGAACACCGCGCTGCTATGATTGGGGCGCCAACCACACAATCAGGACAGCGAGGTGTTCAGCATGGATGCTATCACATTCA
>JBDLTZ010000025.1:0-3254 GCA_039805565.1 Chloroflexota bacterium
CGAGCTCACTCCCGCGCCGCTAGCATCATCGGTTCGCACGAGCGCGCTCTCGCGTTTGGGCGCGGATGCGGATGTTGCTGTCATCGATCGATACACTATCATCTGGTGAGGGAAACGAGAGGAGGCCAGCATGGAGTGCCGAGTACGTGACCTCGCTGTGCATTACGAAGAGATAGGGAACGGGCGTCCTCTGCTCCTGCTCCATGGCTGGCCCTCGACCACCGCCACATTGCGTACGACATCGAGCCGCTCTTTTCTGAGCGTACGGGGTGGCGCCGAATCTACCCCGACTTGCCGGGCATGGGAAAGACACCGGCCGCAGACTGGATTACCCATCAGGACCACATGCTCGATGTCGTTGGCGACTTCATCGATGTGGTCGCACCCAATGAGCGACTTGTCGTCGCCGGGAGTTCGTACGGCGCCTATCTCGCTCGAGGCCTTGTAATGCGCGTTCTGTTCGACCAGCAGGGAGTGAGCTGCCGCCGCTCCCTCACTGCTGTGCCGCTTGACAAGGCATATGCTTTGGTCCACCCGTGATCGTTTGCCTTCCTCTCTTGGGCCTTCTGCTATTGAGCCTTCTGCAAAACCCCCCACCAGGGAACACGTCGACGGCCGAACGGATTCTCTGGCACAGCACGAAGGCATCGAGCGACCGCGAGCAGAGGGGATTCCCCGACATCACGACCAGAGCCTGGCGGGAAATGTGTCGGAGGCGCGGTGATTACCCGACACATTCTTCCAAAACCTACATCTTGGGGTGATACGAGCGCTCATCACAGAGCGGAAGAGCCCTCCACCTGCCGCGCAGCCCGGCACCATCCTGGCCACAACTTGACACGCCCCGACGCTGACATATACTCAAGGTCACCTCGAGCGTTCGCCTCACGTGTCGTGGAAGCCCAGGCCTTGCGTGGGCTTTTCAATATGCGCGCGCCGACTGAGCGTATGTGTGGTGAGGGGTATCTGTGGATGTCAATCGCATAGCCCGATCGCTGCTGGCATCGCCACGGTTTCCCGGCGACGAAGAGAAGACCCGCATCGCCGGCGTGCTCCACCCCTTCTTGCTGGTGCTCCTGATTGTGTTCGGGCTGGTAAGCCTCCTGGCGCCTGTGATCGCGGACATCTCCATCCGCCGGCAGCTGATCACGGTGCCGCTGAGTCTGCTGGCGCTGGTGCTGCTGCTGCTGGTGCGCCGCGGGCGGGTGCGCTTCGTCGGCGCCGTGCTCAGCGCCGGGCTGTGGATCTTCGCGACAGCCGCGATGGTTATCGACGGAGGTGTCCTCGCCCCCGCGTTTGGCGGGTATCTGATCGTGGTGTTCGTCGCCGGCGTAAGCCTGGGCTGGCGTGACGCGCTCCGCTTCGCCGGCCTGTGTATTGTGTCCGGCGTGGCTATGCTGTATGCTACCCAGGCCGATCTGTTACCTCCGCGCTTCTACGATACCCCGACCCCTTTGTGGATCTGGGCCATCCAGACGGTCTATCTGCTGATGGCGACCATGCTGATGAGCATCGCGCGCCGCGGCACCGACCAGGCCCTGGAGGACGCGCGCCGCGAGCTGGCTGAGCGGCGACGCACCGAGGCGGCGCTGCGCGCGAGCGAGGCGCGCTTCGCCACCGCCTTCCGCGCTAGCCCGGTCGCAATCAGCATCAGCACGCTCGACGAGGGCCGCCTGGTTGATGTCAATGCAAGCTTCTTGCGCATGTTCGGCTACCGGCACGACGAGGTCATCGGCCACACCGTTCCGGAGCTGGGGCTGTGGGCCGACCCTGTCGTGCGCGCCCGCCTCCTCGCGCTGCTCGCTGATGGCCAACCGGTCTTCGGCTTCGAAAGCCAGTACCGCACGAAATCCGCGGCGATCCGTGACGGGCTGCTCTCGGCCGAGCTGATCGAGCTGGGCGGCGCCCGTTGCGTGCTGAGCTTGATCTACGACATCACCGCGCGCAAACAGGCCGAAGCCGAGATGCAGGCCGCCAACGCGCGCCTGCACGCCCTCTCGCGCCAGCTCGTGACGGCTCAGGAGGACGAGCGCCGCCGCATCGCGCGCGAGCTGCACGACGAGATCGGCCAGGCCCTCGCGCTGGTCAAGCTGAACATGCGGGCGGTGCAGCGCCGGGCCGGCGCCGACGGCCTCGAGCCGCGCCTGGATCAGAGCCTGGGGGTGGTCGAAGCGACGCTGCTGCGTGTGCGCGCCCTGGCGCTCGATCTGCGCCCCAGTCTGCTGGACGACCTGGGGCTGATCGCCGCGCTGCGCTGGTACGTCGACCAGCAGACCCAGCTGGCGGGTCTGGCCGGCGAGGTGATCGCCGCGCCCGACCTCGGCCGCCTGCCGGCCGAGGTCGAGACGGTCTGCTTCCGGGTGACCCAAGAGGCGCTCGCCAACGTCATCCGCCACGCGCAGGCAGTGCGCTTCCGCGTGACGATCGAGCTGAGCGCCGGCGCGATCGAGCTGATCATTGACGACGACGGCGTCGGGTTCGACGCGGTCGCGGCGCTGGAGCATGCCTCCCAGGGGCAAAGCGGCGGGCTGCTGGGCATGCAGGAGCGGGTCGCGCTCTGCGGCGGGCGCCTGACGATCGAGTCGGCCCCGGAGCGCGGCACGACGCTTCGCGCCCACATCCCCTGCGCGCTGCCAGATGATGGCGCTCGGTCGCAGGCCATCGCTCCACCGGCAGAGATGCACGATAAATAATTGGGATGGCATGGCATGAATACGATCCGGGTGGTGCTGGCCGACGATCATACGCTTTTTCGAGCTGGGATTCGCTCGCTGCTGAAGGAGCTGGAGGGAGTCGAGGTCGTCGGCGAGGCCAGCGACGGCCAGGCGGCCTTGCGGCTGATCGCAGCCCAGCGCCCCGATCTCGCGCTGCTCGACATTGGGATGGGTGGGTTGAGTGGCCTGGAGCTCACTGCCCACCTGACCGAAACCGGCTCGCCGGTGCGGGTGATTATCCTGTCGATGCACGCCGCCGAAGAGTATGTGCTCCAGGCGCTGCGGTCCGGCGCGGCCGGCTATCTGCTCAAAGATGCCGACGTCGCCGAGCTGGGTCTGGCGCTCAAAGCGGCGATGGGCGGCGGGATCTACCTCAGCCCGGCGGTGTCGCGGCCGGTCGTCGCCGGCTACGTGCAACGCACCGGCGCCGGCGAGGATCTGCTCAGCGGCCTGAGCGCGCGCCAGCGCGAGACGCTGCGGCTGATCGCCGAGGGGCGCTCGACCCAGGAGATCGCCGTACACATGGGGATCAGCGTCAAG
>JBDLTZ010000026.1:0-55497 GCA_039805565.1 Chloroflexota bacterium
CTCATTCCGAGATTTCATCCCGAGGGATCCGGAATTTCATCCCCACCTACATCACCCTAGAAAAACCCGAGCTCGTCGCGGGCCTCCTGCGACATCATCTGCGGATTCCAGAACGGGGTCCAGACGAGGTTGACCTGGACCTCCTCGAGATTCTTGTAGACCGTGTTGAGCCCCAGCACCTCGCGCTTCACCTGGTCCAGCAGCGCGGGGCCGGCCGGACACGCAGGGGTGGTGAAGGTCATGTCGATGTCGACCTTGCGCCCATCCTCGACGATATCCACGCGGTAGATCAGCCCCAGGTTCACCAGGTCAAGCCCGATCTCCGGGTCATACACATTCTTCAGCGCGCTGCGCACCATCTCTTCGGTCAGCATTGTGGTACTCCTGGTAGCAGTGTAGGGGCGAGGAGCCTCACCCCCACTTATGATACCACAACCTTTCGAAACCGCGGCCCTGCTACTGCCCCGCGGCCGGCTGGGCCACCTCGGGCGGGCCAAAGCGCACTTCCAGCACCCCCTCGCGGAACACCGCGCGCTTCGCCGGGCGCTCCGCCAGAGTCAGCGGGAGGATCATATCGCGCTTGAAGTTGCCGATCGCGATGAAGAGCTCGTCGCCGCGCTTGGTGATCGCGACCTTGCCGATCTCGACGTGCGGCAGCGGCAGGCGCATCACGTACTCGTCGCCGTCCTTCGCGATCTCGTGCGTCTGCCCGCGGAAGAACACCTTGGTCGGGTCTTCCTCCTTGAACAGCTCGCGGCCGAGCTCGCCCAGGTCCGCCAGGCCCTTCAGGTCGCGCGGGTAGTGCGGCGCCTCCCAGATCGGCAGCGGCGCGAACAGGTCGTGCACCTGCTGGCGGTAACCGGCCTGCATCTCGTGCAACCGCTGCATGAAGGCCCCTTCCACCGCTCCCCGCGGCAGCAGCCGGTTCAGCACCACGCCGTCCACCGGGTAGCCGAAGAGCGACAGGTAGGTAGCCGCACGCTGGGCCTCCTTGATCACCATGCGCTCGGCGTTCACCACCAGGCGGTACGATGAGACCTCGGGGTCGGTCAGGGTCTGGCGCAGGGCCTCCACCCCCTTCGTGAGCCGCTCAAGCGACTCGAAGGCGTTGGTGGCCGGGATGAGCGCGCGCACCAGCGGCTTGGCCACGCTCTTCGTGCCGGGATCCCAGTCCATCACGCGCGCCGCATACCACTGGAAGGTCTCGGGCATGGTGAGCAGCCGGATAGTCTCGCCGGTGGGCGCGGCGTCCACCACCACGGCGTCGAAGTTCCCCTCGCGCGCCTGGCGGCGGATGTGCAGCAGGCTCACCACCTCTTCCATGCCGGGGATGATCGCCAGCTCCTCCGAGGCCACATCGTCCACGCCCTTGCGTCGGAGCAACCCCGCCAGATAGGTGCGCAGCTCGCCCCAGTGCTGGCGCACCTCGTCGAGCACGTTGATCTCCTGGCCCCACAGGTTCTCCGAGAGCTGCGTGGGTAGCGCGCCCAGCGGGTGGTCGAGCGCGTCGGCCAGGCTGTGGGCCACATCGGTGCTCACCACCAGCGTGCGGTGTCCAAGCTCCGCCGCGCGCGCCGCCGTTGCCGCCGCCGTGGTGGTCTTACCGACCCCACCCTTGCCCAGGTACAGAATAAGGCGCATGTGCAACCCTTCACTCGTATCTCATGTCACGCGGGCGCCGCGCGTATCCCCGGCGCCCGTCGTGTCGGTTTTGTCTATAAACTGCGCGTGCCACAGCGCTCTCCGGCGCGCCGTGATGCGCTACACTTACTCTACGCCCGCTTGATTGTAAAGGTTGCGCTCGAGCAGTGTCAAACTCGCCGGAACCGATCGGGGCGCTTCCGCGTATCATGATCAATGGGCGTGCCACTAACCAGCCCGCGCCCACCCCGAAGGAGCCAGTATGTCGCAGCGTGACATCGGCAACCGTCCATCAGCACCGAGGAGAAGCTCAGGTATGAACATTCAGGGACGCGCTCTCGGCATTGTTTTCATCGTCTTGATCATCGTCGGCCTCGGCGCCGCGACGACGCGCTTCGCCCAGGTGGACGAGGGCCAGCGCGGCATCATCATCACCAACGGCGCAGTGTCCGGCGTGCAGGAGCCCGGCATCTTCTTCCAGCCGTTCGCGCCCTTCACGCGTCTGGCGCTCGTGAACGTGCGCCGCCAGAGCCGTGAGATCACCCAGAACGTGGCCAGCTCGGACAAGCAGCTCTACGACATCCGCATCCAGGTGGACTACAGCCGCAAACTCGACACCGACTCGCTGCGGCAGGCCTACAGCCGCCTCGGCTCGAGCGACGACGTGCTCAACGCGCAGCTCGACGGCTTCATGAACGAGGCGCTCAAGAGCGCCAGCACGCAGTTCACGCTGGACCAGGCGCTGTCGGACCGCGGGGCGTTCAGCCAGCGCATGCGCCAGTTCCTCACCGCGCCGGCCGGCGAGGGCCAGCAGGCGCCGGTGGATCAGCTCTTCGTGAACCTTGAGGCGGTCAAGGTGCTGGACATCCAGGTGAGCGAGGAGTACGCCCGCCTGCTCTCCGAGAAGGCCAACCTCGAGGTGCAGATCGAGACCGAGGAGAAGCGCCGCCAGCAGATCGAGGCCCAGCAGGCGAACAACCTGTTCCAGGCTGAGAAGGAGGCCGAGGTGGCCCTGATCCAGGAGAAGGGCCGCACGGCGGCCGCCCTCGAGTCCGCCGCCCGCGAGGGCCAGGTGCGCGCCATCCAGGGGCGCTACTGGCGCGAGAACCCCGAGCTGTACGACCTGCGGAAGCGTGAGCTGGTGGTTGAGATGATGAAGAACGGTAACGTCTGGTTCGTGGACCCGAACACCAACCTCACGCTGCTGCTCAACCAGCTGGCCGACGGCGAGATGACTCGCATCGTGCCGCAGCCCGCGCAGAACCCGGCACCCGATGCCCCCCAGCCGACAACCCCGGCTACGCCGTAGTACCTCCCTCCAAATCCCTGGCCCCCCTTCTGCTACGGCAGGAGGGGGGCCTTGTGCTGCTCTGCCTCGTGATGATCTTTCAGAGTGAAACCCGCTATGGATCGCTGGGAGCGCCTAACGGATGACACTCTGAATATTCAGAAGCGGGTATACTTAAGGTCAGCCGGCGCCGCTGCCGGTGGAAAGGGGAGGGCGCATGGCTTACATCGTCTGGCCACTGATCGGTGTCGCGGTAGCGATCGTCTTCGGGGCCGGGCCGCGCCGTCACGCCTACCGCCCGAACGCCAACGGCTCGCTGTTCGCCGGGATCTTCGGCGCGCTGATCGGCGGGATCGTCGGCGACGGACTACCGGGGGCGCTGGCGGGCATCGTCACCCCCACAAGCATCCTGGGGGCAGTGGTGGGGGCTCTGATCTTCTGCTGGGCCGTGCGCGAGCGCCGCGAGGACACGGAGGCGTAGGGCTCGTGCACGGCACGAGAGGCAAGGGGCAGTGTGCAACGTGCAAGGTGAAAACAGAGCACCCGGCACGTCCCTTGTCACCCTGAACGAAGCGAACGATCTGAGAGGCAGATGCTTCGCTGCGCTCAGCATGACAAAAGACAGCGTTCAGCGTTCAGCGTTAGTGCTCGAGGTGGTACGGCACGCTCGTCACGACTGTGCCCTTGCTGAAAAACAGCGCCGCCTTCAGCTGGAGCCCGGTCTGGTTGTGGAGCATGTACTGCCACCACTTCGAGGGCACGAACTCCGGCAGGATAATCGTCAGCACGTCGTCGTCATACTTCGCGTCCACCTCATCGATGTACTGGAGCAGCGGGCGCATCAGCGAGCGGTAGGGCGAGGAGAGCACCACCAGCGGGATGCCGCTGCCCCACTGCTGCCACTTGGCCCGCATCTTCTCGGTGGCCACCGGGTCCATGTCCACATACACCGCCGTCACGTTGTCCGGCGCGAGCGAGAGCGCGTACTGGACGGCGGGGATGACGCCGCGATGGACGCCGCTCACCAGCACGATCGCCGTGTGCCGCCGCACCGCCTGGGGCGGGCGCACGTCCGCCAGCGAGAGCTGCTCGGCAACGCTGGCGTAGTGCGTATGGATGGCGCGCAGCACCAGCACCATGATCGGGATCAGCAGCAGCACTGCCCAGGCGCCCTCGAGGAACTTGGTGAAGGCCAGCACCACCAGCACCACGCCGGTGACAGTAGCGCCCAGGCCGTTGATCAGCGCGCTCCGCTGCCAGCCAGGGGACTTCAGCCGGAGCCACCGGCGCACCATGCCCACCTGCGAGATCGTGAAAGACATGAAGACGCCCACGGCGTAGAGCGGCAGCAGCGCCTGCTCGCGCGCGCCGAACCCCACCACCAGCACCGCCGCGATCGCCCCCAGCACGATGATACCGTTCGAGAACGCGAGCCGATCGCCGCGCTGCGTGAACTGCCGCGGCAGAAAGCGGTCGCTCGCCAGGAAGTATGCCAGCCGCGGGAAGTCGGCGAAGGCGGTGTTCGAGGCCAGCACCAGGATCAGCATGGTGGCGATCTGCAGCACGAAGTAGAACGGCGAGCCGCCGCCCCAGATCGCCCGCGCCAGCTGTGAGTTGGCCGTCTCTGGCTCGGGGCTGCCGTCGGGGATAATGTGGTAGGCGTTCGCCAGCACGGTGATGCCGAGGAACATCGCCGTGAGCAGCCCGGCCATCATCGCCAGGGTGAGTGCTGCGTTCTTCGACTCGGGCTTTTTGAAGGCCGGCACGCCGTCCGCGATCGCCTCGATGCCCGTGAGCGCCGTACACCCCGCAGCGAACGATCGCAGCACCAGGAACAGCGTGATCGCCTCGGCCTGCTGCGGTAAGTGTGCCACCTCCGGGGATGGCGCCTGTACCACCTGCCCGGTGACAATATTGTAGAGCCCCGAGAGGATCAGGGCGAACATGCTGAACACGAAGGTGTAGGTCGGGATGGCGAAGACGTTGCCGGACTCCTTGACGCCGCGCAGGTTCGCCAGCGTCACCAGGGCCACCAGCACCACCGCGATCTCTATGCGGTACGGGTCAAGCCAGTGCCAGGCCGAGGTGATCGCGGCCACGCCGGCCGACATGCTCACCGCCACGGTGAGGATGTAGTCGATCAGCAGCGCTGACGCGGCGGTGAGCGACCAGTTTGTGCCGAGGTTCTCGCGCGCGACGATGTAGGTGCCGCCGCCCTGCGGGTAGGCGTGGATCGTCTGCCGGTAGGAGAATGACACAGTGATCAGGAGCAGGGCGATGCCGACGGCGATCGGCGTGGCGAGCCCCAGCGCCGCGGCCCCGGCCACCGAGAGCGCGACGAGAATTGCCTCGGTTGCATACGCGGTGGATGAGAGCGCGTCAGAGGAGAAGACGGCGAGGGCGGTGCGTTTGGGGAGACGCTCGTGGGCCAGCTGCTCGTTCGAGAGCGGGCGGCCTACGACCAGCCGCTTCAATGTCGAAATCATGTGCCTTCCTGGTTGGACGTAGCCGGGGACGTGGGTGAGGGAGGCCCCGGGAAGCTCCCAGCAAAAAAACAACGGACTGCCCAGCGCAACTCACATCAACACTGACAGGCAGGGTGTTGACCGTGTGTGGCTGCGGGTCAATCCGTGCTTCTGGCGCAATACAGTGGCGTACTACACGTCACCGGCATCGAATCATAGCACGCGTACCGCCGCCGGTCAAGCGCCGATCGCGTCGGCCAGGACCTCGGCGAGGTGGCGCGCGGGGCGCCCGGCCAGGTCGACGATCTGCTGGCGGCAGCTGGTACCCATCGCCACCACCTCGGCCTCGGGCGGGAGGGCGCGCACGGCCGGGAGCAGCGCGCGCTCAGCCATCGCACGTGAGACCTCATAGTGCTCGGCCTCATAGCCGAACGAGCCGGCCATGCCGCAGCAGCCGCTATCTACCTCACGCACCTCAGCGCCGGGGATCATACGCAGCAGTGCCAGGGCGTGCCCGCTGCCAATGAGCGCCTTCTGATGACAGTGGCCGTGCAACAGGTACTGACGGGGAGCCGAGGGACGATGGACCACGGACGAACGCGTGTCGGTGGCGGGAGCGCCGCCTTGCCCAAGCGCGCCGCCGGTCTGCCCTTCGGTCGTTGGTCGTTGGTCGTTCGTCCTCTGTCCTGCGTCGGCGGGGGCGAACGGAATGGTTGCCCGGCCGGCGCGCACCTCGCGCGCCAGGAACTCGTCGAAGAGGAAGCTGCCCGCCGCCAGCCGCTCGGCGCGCGGGTCGTCCAGCAGGTCGGGGTACTCGTCGCGGAAGCTGAGCACGCAACTCGGCTCGAGCCCCACCACCGGGATGCCGGCGGCCACGTACGGCTCGAGCGCGTCGAGCTGCTTGCGCGCCTTGGCCTTGGCCTCGTCCAGCAGCCCCTTGGAGAGCAGCGGCCGCCCGCAGCAGGCGCGGCGCTCCGGCAAGATGACGTTGTAGCCGGCGGCCTCGAGCACGCGCAGCGCCGCCCGCGCCACCCCCGGCTCGCTGTAGTCGGCGAAGGTGTCGGCGAACAGCAGCACCGTGCGGCCGGTATCCTCGCGTGACGCGCCCGAGGCGCCCCCGCGCGTTGTCCGCCGCGCGAACCAGGCGTGGAATGGCTCGCGGGCGAACCGCGGCAGCCGTCGTTGGGAGCTGATGCCCAGCAGCCGGTGCTGGAGCAGGCGGGCGCCCGGCAGCCGCAGCATCAGATTCGCCAGCGGCGCGAAGCGCGACCCGAGCTCGTTGATGCCGCGGATGTGGCCGAACAGCCAGGTGCGCGGGGGCACGCCGTTTGCGGCGTGGTAGTGCGCCAGCCACTCGGACTTGAGGCGCGTCATGTTCACGCGCGAGGGGCACTCGCCGGTGCACCCCTTGCACTCGACGCACAGCTCCATGACCTCTTTCATGCGCTCGCCGGTGAGCTCCGCGGGCGGTAACGCCCCTGAGAGCACCATGCGCAGGGCGTTAGCCCGCCCGCGCGTCGAGTGCTCCTCGTCGCGCGTGACCATGTAGCTCGGGCACATGGTGCCGCCGCTCGGCTTGCGGCAGAGCCCGTTGCCGTTGCAGAGCTCGGCCGCGCCGGCCACGCCACCGGTGTCGCGGAAGTGGTAGTGCGTCTCGAGCGGGATGGTGACGCGGTAGCCGGGGCCGTAGCGCAGGTGGGTGTCCATCGGTGGGGCGTCGACGATCTTGCCGGGGTTGAGCAGGCCGTGGGGGTCGAAGCTGCGCTTGAGCTCGCGGAAGGCCTCGTACAGCGCGTCGCCGAACAGCACACGGTTGAACTCGGCGCGCAGCATGCCGTCGCCGTGCTCGCCGGAGAGCGCGCCGCCGAACTCGAGCACCAGATCCCTGACCTGCTCGGCGATCGCGCGCATGGTCCGCACATCCCCGGCGTCCTTGAGGTTCAGCAGCGGGCGTGCGTGCATCAGGCCGACGCTGGCGTGGCCGTAGAACGAGACGCGCACGCCGTGGCCGTGGCAGATGTCGCGGAAGCGCCGGATGTAGGCGCTGAGGCGCTCGGGCGGCACCGCCGAGTCCTCCACAAAGGTCTCCGGCTTGGTGTCGGGCGAGAGGGACTGGAGCAGCGGCAGGCCGGCCTTGCGCACCTGGAGCACGGCGCCCTTCTCCAGAGCGGTGACGGCACGCGTGAAGGTGAAGCTGAGGCCCCGCTCGCGCAGGTGGCCCTCGAGCCGTTCCAGGTCGGCGCGAACCGCATCCTCGGTGGGGCCGAAGAACTCCACCTGGAGCAGGGCGGCCGGCTCGCCGCGTACGAAGGTGGCGAGGTAGCCGGCGTACTCGCGCGAGCGGCGCGTCAGGTCAAGCAGGATGTCGTCCATGAGCTCAACAGCGCTGGGCCGGCACTCGAGGCACGGCACCACCGCGTCAAGCGCGGCGTCGAGGCTGTTGAACGCCAGGATGCCGATCGCGGTGTGGGCGGGGCGCGGCACCAGGGCCACCTTGGCGGCCAGCACCACGGCCAGCGTGCCCTCGGAGCCAACCACGATCTTCGTCAAGTTGAAGGCAGAGGACGAAGGACCAAAAGCCAAAGACGAACGGGGTCCGTCGTCTGTGGCGGGTACGAACGCATCGAGATTGTAGCCGCCGACCCGGCGCAGCACCTTCGGGAAGCGGCGCGCGACCTCGTCGGCGTGCTCGCGAGCCAGCCGGCTCACGGCGCGGTAGGCGCGCCCCTCGAGGCTGTCCAGCGTGAGCTTCTGGCGCAGCTCATCCTCGTCGAGCGGGCGCAGGTGGGCCACGCTGCCGTCCGCCAGCATGACACGCAGCTCAAGCACGTGGTCGATCGTCTTGCCGTAGACCACCGAGTACATGCCGGAGGAGTTGTTTCCGATCATGCCGCCGACGGTGGCGCGGTTGGAGGGCGAGATGTCGGGGGCGAACTTCAGGTCGTGCGGGGCGAGCAGCGCGTTGAGGCGATCCAGCACGATCCCCGGCTCGACCCAGGCCCAGCGCTCCTCGGCGTTGAGCTCGAGCAGCGCGCCCATATACTTGGTGAAGTCGAGGTGGATGGCCCGGCCGACGGCCTGGCCGGCGAGGCTGGTGCCGCCGCCGCGTGGCAGGAGCGGCACCCCGTGGCGGCGGGCCACGCGCAGAGCGGCGGAAACGTCGGCCTCATCGCGCGGCATGACGACGGCGGCCGGTTCGATCTGGTAGATGCTGGCGTCAGTGGCGTAGAGCGCGCGGGAGAGCGCGTCGGCGCGGACATCGCCGCGGACGCTGGCGGCGAGCTCGGCGGCAAGATCGGTGCTCATGCGCCGATCTTACCACAACCGGGGTGGGCGCATTGCACGTAGCGCTCTGGCGGAGCACACACGCTGATCCCAGTTCTTAGTTGGCGAGCTGCGACTGTCTCAGCCCCTCCTCGCCCCCCAGCTGGAGCAGAATCATCTCCCGGCCGACGTGCAGCTCTGCGTCGCAGCAGGTCGCGCGCGATGCGCTCCTGAGCGCGGTGTCGACGCCTTGAAAGTGAGCTCTGCAGACCTGCGCCAGGGCGTAGCCGACGGTGTCTTTGACGGATGTCATCAATTTGTTTCCCGGCTTACTATTAGCCGACAAAAGAATAGCAGGCCGACAGATCGATCTCAAGGAGGGCATCGCAGGGGGAGCTTATGAGCGCGAGCCTTGCCCCTCCTGCGGGCGCGTGGTACGATACAGGGCAGAGCAGGACGAGCACGAGGAGCGGGCGATGAGCCACCGGGAGCACGAGACGCGGGCGCGTGAGGAGCTGCGGGCCGTGCTGTGCGCCGTCATCACGATCAGCGACACGCGCACCGAGGAGACCGACACCAGCGGCCGGACGATCCGGCTCCTGCTGGAAGAGAAGCAGCACCTCGTGGCGCGCTACGCGGTGGTGAAGGACGAGCCCGAGCAGATCGTGGCGGCGGTGCGGGCGGCGGTGACGGCGGGGTGCCAGGTGGTGCTGACGAACGGCGGCACCGGCATCTCCACGCGCGACAGCACCTACGAGGCGATCGACGGCCTTCTGGAGAAGCGGCTGCCGGGCTTCGGCGAGCTCTTCCGCGCGCTCTCCTATCAGGAGATCGGCGCGGCGGCGATGCTCTCGCGCGCCACCGCCGGCACGGTGGGGGACGCGGTGCTCTTCGCGATGCCCGGCTCGACGAACGCGGTGCGGCTGGCGATGCAGAAACTCATCCTGCCGCAGCTGCACCACCTGGTGTGGGAAACTCTTCGACAACGCTGAAGGATGAAGGCTGGAGGCTGAACACCCGGGGAGCATCGAAGCTGTGCTGTCTCGATCCTACCCGACCACCTGTTCAGCGTTCAGCGTTCAGCGTTCAGCCTTACCAACGATGCGCTGGCTCTTCCTGAAACTCATCCGCTTCTACCAGGTCTTCATCTCGCCGGCTCTGCCGCCGAGCTGCATCTACACGCCGAGCTGCTCGAAGTACACCTACCAGGCGATCGAGAAGTACGGCGCCCTCAAGGGCACCTACCTCGGCGTGCGGCGCATCCTGCGCTGCCACCCCTGGGCGCAGGGCGGACACGACCCGGTTCCTTAGCTGAGTGCTGAGTGCTGAGTGCTGAGGCGTGGGTCTTGACGCGTGAGGCGTGAGGCGTGGGTCTTGAGAGCCGAACCGGGGCCGAAGCAGTGCAGCTTCGGCCCCGGCCTTGCGCCTTCCACCTTCCGCCGCCGAGATTACCTCCCGCACACCGCCACGATGCTCTCGTGCATCACCTCGACGATGCGGTCGATCTGAGCCTCGGTGGTCACCAGTGGCGGCGCGAACAGGATCTGGTCGGTCAGCTCGCGCGTGTAGACGCCGCGCTTGACCATCTCGCGGAACACCTTCTGGCCCACGGCCTGCTCGGCCGGGAACGACTGCTTGGTCTCCTTATCGGCCACCAGCTCCACCGCCGCCATCATGCCCTTGCCACGCACGTTGCCCACGTTCGGCAGCTCCAGCAGCGTGCTCAGGCCGCTCAGCAGCCGGTCACCGAGCACCACCGCGCGCTCCACCAGCCCCTCGGCCTCCAGGATCTCGATGTTCCGCAGCGCCACCGCCGCGCAGGTCGGGTGGCCAGAGTAGGTGTAGGCGTGCATGTAGCGCTTGGCGAACGGCACGCTGTTGATCGCGTCGCGGATCGTGTCGGACACGCCGATGCCGCCGAGCGGGATGTAGCCGCTAGTGATGCCCTTGGCGAACTGCATGATGTCCGGCTCGACGCCGTAGTGCTCCAGGCCGAACCACTTGCCCGTGCGCCCGAAGCCGGTGATCACCTCGTCGGAGATCAGCAGCACCTCGTACTGGTTGCAGATCTCGCGGATGCGCGCGAAGTAGTCCTCCTGCGGCACGATCACGCCGCCCGCGCCCTGCACCGGCTCGGCGATGAAGCCCGCCACCGTCTCGGGGCCCTCACGCAGGATGGCCTCCTCGAGCAGGTTGGCGGCCGCCACGCCGTCGCTCACGCCGGGGGTCTTATTCACAAAGCGGTAGGGATAGGGCGACTCGATGTGCGTGAAGCCGGGGACGCGCGGCTCGAACATCGGCCAGTACGCCGGGAGGCCGGTGGCGCTCATGGCGGCCATCGTCACGCCGTGGTAGCCCTTCATGCGCGAGATGAACTTGACCTTCTCCGGCTTGCCGACGGCCTTCCAGTAGAAGCGCGCGGTCTTGAACGAGCTCTCGGTGGACTCAGCGCCGCCGCTGGTGAAGAAGAAGGTGTTGATCGAGGGGTAGGCCAGCTCGGCCATCTTCTCGGCCAGACGAATGGCGGGCACGTTGGTCGAGCCGGTGTAGGCCGAGGCATAGGCCAGCGCTGACATCTGCTCCATCGCGGCATGGGCCAGCTCAACGCGCCCGTGGCCCACGTTGACGTTCCACAGGCAGCTCATGCCATCGATATACTCGTTACCCTCGATGTCCTTGAGCACAGCGCCGCGCCCCTCGACCCAGATCTTGGGCGCCTGGTGGCCCGAGGGGTGGTAGAGCGGGTGGATGAGGTGGGCGAGATCTGCCTGGGTATACTCGGCAACATCCGACGTGGTCATGCAGCTTCTCCTCAGCGGTAACAGTCGCGGTGCTGCATATCTTACCACGTCCCTTCTTGATAGTTCATCCAGCACACACCATGTCACTCCGAGTGCAGCGAAGAGTCTCACCAGAGATGCTTCGCTGCGCTCAGCCTGACAATAACCCTGGGGATGCACCACTTGGCCACAGCGGGGAGCACCCCTTCTCGCTGCGGCCTCGGTGCGCCTGTCGGGCTACACGTCGCAGAGCTCGAAGGCCTCCCGCAGCGCCGCGACAGGCTCGCCGAGCGGGATGAACTCCTGCGCCAGGTAGCCGTCGTAGCCGGTCTCCTTGATGGCGCGCACGATCGGCGGGTAGTTGATCTCCTGGCTGGCGCCAATCTCGTTGCGGCCGGGGTTGCCGGCGGTGTGGTAGTGGCAGAAGCTGGCGTGGTGATCGCAGATGGTGCGGATGATGTCCCCTTCCATGATCTGCATGTGGTAGATGTCGTACAGCAGCTTCACGCGCGGCGAGCCCACCATCTCCACCACCTTGACGCCCCAGGCGCTGCGGTCGCACTGGTAGCCGGGGTGGTCCACCTTGCTGTTGAGCAGCTCGAGCGCCAGGTAGACCCCGGCGTCCTCCGCGGCCCGCGCCACGCGCCGCAGCCCCTCTGCGGTGATCTCGGCGCCCTCATCCTCGGGCACGCCCTCGCGGCTGCCGCTGAAGCAGATCAGCGAGTGTGCGCCCCACTGCTCGGCGGTGCGCAGGCTCGCCAGGATCTCGCGCTCGATCCGGTCGTGGTTCTCGCGCCGGTTGAGGCCGGACTCGATCGAGCCGTGGCCGCCCACGGCGGCTATCGCCAGGCCGTGGTCCTTGATCAGCTGCCAGTGCTCCTGCGGCGCCAGGTCGATCGCGGCGTAGCCGATCTCGGCGGCCGAGCGCACCAGCTGCTCGGGGGTCATCAGGCGCGGCACGAGGCACCACCAGGCGATGGACTGCTTGATGTTCGACAACGTCGTCTCCTTGAAGGCTGAACGATGAACAATGAACAATGAACGCTATACGCTGAACGCTGTAACCCTACAGCGCGATCTTCATCAACAGCATATTCAGCGTTCAGCGTTTCTCCAGGTAGTCGTCGTAGCCGCCGGCGAAGCCCCTGACGCACCCGCCGCTCACCTCCAGCACGCGCTCGGCGAAGCCCCGCAGGAAGGCGCGGTCGTGCGAGACAGCCACCACCGTGCCCTCGAAGGCCTCCAGCGCCTCCTCGAAGTGCTCGCGGCCATCGATATCGAGGTGGTTGAGCGGCTCGTCCAGCAGCAGCAAGTTGCAGCCGCGCAGCACGAGCAGGGCCAGCTGGAGCCGGCTGCGCTCGCCCTGCGAGCAGACCCCCACCTGGCGGAAGACTGCATCGCCGCCGAAGAGGAACATATGCAGGAAGTTGCGCGCCTCGGTCTCGCTCATGGGACGCTCGCGCATCGCCGTCTCCAGCACCGTCCTTCGCGGGTCGAGCGTCTCGTGCTCCTGCGCCAGCACGCCCAGCCGTACGTTCGCGCCGAGCCGCACCATCCCCATGAGCGGCTGGAGCTTTCCCTCGAGCAGGCGCAGCAGCGTGGTCTTACCCGCGCCGTTCGGCCCGACGATGGCCACGCGCTCGCCGTACTGGAGGTCGAAGGTGACGTCGCTCAGGAGCATGTCCGACGACTGACGACCGACGACTGGCGACAGGGCGCTGCCCAATCCCTCGGCGGTCGGTGGTCGGCCGTCGGTGGTCCGCGTCGTGTAGGAGAACTCCACCCCTTCTACGCGCAGCACGGCGCGTCCGCCGGGCGGGGGCGGTCCGAAGTCCAGCTTCAGGCCCCAGCGCTGGCGCGGCTTCTCCACCCGCTCGTCCGACTCGGTGTAGCGCTCGAGCTTACGCTCGCGGGCCTGCGCCAGCTTCGCCACTTTGGCCGAGACGCGGCCGTAGTGGTCACGGTGGCGCTTGGGGCCGTTCTGGATGTTCTGCGCCAGCCCGCGCGCGCGGCGGATGTCGGCCTCAACCTCCTGGATGTAGAGCTGCTGGTCCTGCCAGGCGGACAGGTGCGCCTCGTGCTCCTGCGCGCGCGCGGCGGCGAAGTCGCTGTAGTTGCCGGCGTAGCTCTTGAGCGTGCGCCGTTCCGGGTCCAGATACATGATGCGGGTGGCCGTCTGGTCGAGGAACTCGCGGTCGTGCGAGACGATCAGCACCGCGCCGGGGTACTCCCGCACGAACCCCTCGAGCCAGGCCAGCGCTTCGACATCCAGGTGGTTGGTGGGCTCGTCGAGCAGCAGCAGGTCTGGCTCGCCGAGCAGCAGTGTGGCCAGGCCGAGCCGCGTCTTCTGACCGCCGCTCAGCGTGGCGAGCCGCGTCTCCGGCGCGATCTCGCCCAGCCCCAGGCCGTCGAGCACGCGGCGGGCGCGGTGCTCGCGCTCGTAGCCACCCAGCGCCTCGAAGCGCGCCAAAGCCGCATCGTAGGTAGCCAGGGCGGCGTCCATGTCGGCTGCACCCGAGAGCGCGTCGGCGGCGTGCTGGAGCACGCCCTCGGCGGCGGCGAAGTCGGCCTGCGCGGCGGCCACCACCTCCGCGACAGTGCTGGCGAGCGCGGCCTCGAACGACTGCGGCAGGTAGCCGATCGACAGGTCCGGCGGGGTGCGCGACACGCCGCCGGCGTCGGGGTGCTCCTGGCCGACAATGATCTTCAGCAAGGTGGACTTACCGGCGCCGTTCGGGCCGATCAGGCCGACGCGCTCGCCGCGGTTGATGACGAAGGTGATATCGTTGAGGATGGTGGCCGCGCCGAAGCTCTTGCGCAGGCCGTGAGCCTGTAACATACATGTCCTCTCTCTCTTGACACGGGGAGGCAAGGCGCGTGCGCGCCCGCGGGCAGCGGGGCTGCCTGCTGCTGTCGCTAGAGAGAGCGGTCCAACATGTCACACTCCTGGCTCGAAGGACTCCTGCCAGCCGCGGCGGCGGCCGGTGCGTGGCAAGGGTGATTATAGCGCACCTCGCGCGTGCGCGCTTCCGACGAAGGACGGAGGGAAGGAGCCCTGAGGGGTGAGTCGTGAGCCATCAGCTCACGACTCACGACGCGCAGCTCACTGCTCGCGCTCCCCGTACCCCTCGGCCAGCACCTGCTGGCAGAGTCGGCGCAGCATATCGAAGCTCAGCGAGGCAGGCTCCTCGCCCTCGCGCACTGGAAGCGGCGCGCGCTCGACGTACTGGCGGCGCAGGCGAGTCAGCAGACGCTCGACGTAGGCAATACGGTCGGTGCTGGTATCCATGCGAGGCTCCTCGCGCGGCGTGGCGCATCTGGTGTTATGTCGAATGGAGCGAGTATACCAGCACCCGATGAACGGATCCCTGCTACGCCTGAGTTGGCTGGGTAACAGTTTTATAATGTTTGCGGCGCGCCGGTATGCGCGCAGCGTGGAAGCTCCGTGGGCTAGCTCGCCAGGACCGCGAAGTAGTGCGCGAAGAAGCGCGGCGCATCCACCTCCAGCGCCACCTCATGCGGCGCGCCGGCCTCACCCGGCGCCCAGCGCGTCACCGCCGCCGAGCCCTCCTCGAGCGACACTGCGACGCTGCCGGGCGTGAAGCGGCACAGCTCACCGTCGAAGAGCGTCGCCGCCGCAAGCGGGTCGTGGAAGGTGATCTCCGGGCGCATCTGGAACCAGACCTCGGCCATGTCCAGCACCGGCTGGAGCAGCGGCGCGCTGAAGCGCGCGCGCACCTCGCCCGCCTCCATCACCACCCGGCGCGTCACATCCAGCCCGATCGAGCGGTGCACCGGCGCCAGAGCGCGGTAGACGACATCGGCGGCAGCGGGGTCGCAGTAGATGTTCCACTCCGGCTGCTCCGGCCGATCCACGAACACCCCGCCCATCAGCACCAACGCCTTCAGCAACCCCGGGATCTCGGGGTCCTCCTGGAACAGCTGCGCCACATTCGTCAGCGGCCCGATCGCCAGCAGGGTCACCTCGCCGGGGTTGGCGCGGATGGTATCGCGCAGGAAGGCCACCGCCTGGCCCTGGGGGAACGTGGAGCGGTGCGGCCAGCGCCCGAGCGCGGCAGACTGTGGCGAGCGCGGCTGGCGCTGGACACCGCCCATCGGCGAGGCCGCGCCGGGAAAGATCGGAATATCCTTGCCGGCAGCAGTGCAGAGCGCACTCGCCAGGCGGGCGCGCGTCTCCGGCTCGCCGCTCACCGTCGTTATGCCCAGAAGCTCGCACTCAAGGTGCGCCAGCAGGTACGCGAGGCAGACCGCATCATCGATGTCCGAGCCGATATCGGTGTCGAGGAGCACTTTGACAGTCATCGTCGTTGATCCTTCTGGCATAGAATATGCGTTTCTAGGATAGCACCGATCGCCGATCGCGTATAATGCGCCAGCTATTTCGAGCACTCACGTCCAGAGGCACAACATGCCGCTTTCCTTCGAGGTGCTGGGACGCGACGCGAGCACGCGGGCGCGCGCCGGCCGCATCACCACCCCGCACGGCGTCATTCAGACGCCGGTGTTTATGCCCGTGGGCACGCGCGGCACAGTCAAGTCGCTCACGCCCGAGGAGGTGGCCGACGCGGGCGCTGACATCATCCTGGGCAACACCTACCACCTCTACCTCCAGCCGGGCCACGAGCTGATAGCCCGGCGCGGCGGGCTGCACCGCTTCATGGGGTGGGATGGGCCGATCCTGACCGACTCGGGCGGCTTCCAGGTCTTCAGCCTGGTGTACGGCGGCATCGCCGACGAGATCAAGGGCCGCCGCACCGCGCAGCCGCAGAGCAAACCCGGCATGGTCAAGGTCACCGACGAGGCGGTGGTGTTCACATCATACATCGACGGCTCGAAGCACGTCTTCACCCCCGAGCGCAGCATCGAGATCCAGAAGGGGATCGGGGCCGATATCATCCTGTGCTTCGACGAGCTGCCACCGTTCCACGCCGGGTACGACTACACCGCGAAGTCGCTGGTGCGCACCCACGCCTGGGAGGCGCGCTGCCTGGACTTCCATCGGCGGACGCTCGGCGGCGAGGGGCTGTCGTTCCAGGCCCCCAGCCCGGACCAGGCGCTGTTCGGTATCGTGCATGGAGGGGTGTGGCCCGAGCTGCGCCGCGAGAGCGCCGAGTATATCGGCGGGCTGGGCTTCGACGGCCTGTGTATCGGCGGGTCGCTCGGCGGCGACAAGGAGCAGATGCGCGGCGTGGTGGACATGACTGTGCCGCACATGCCCGACGCGCTGCCGCGCCACCTGCTCGGCATCGGCGACGTGGACGATCTGATCGAGGGGGTGGCGCGCGGCATCGACATGTTCGACTGCGTCAGCCCCACGCGCCTCGGCCGCCACGGTACTGCCCTGGTGAGCGATGCGCGGCGGCGCTTCAAGCGCAACGTGCTCAACGCCGCCAACCGCGAGGACGACGGGCCGCTGGATGACTGGTGTACATGCTACACGTGCAAGCGCTTCTCGCGCGCCTACATCCACCACCTGTACAAGTCGAACGAGCTGCTCGGCATCAGGCTCGTCAGCCTGCACAACGTCGCCTTCCTGCTCCAGCTCATGCGCGAGGTGCGCGCCAGCATTCTCGAGGGGCGCTTCGGCGAGCTCCGGGCTGCGTGGCTGGGCGACAAGCTGTGATATAATCATAGGCCCTTAGTGTCAAAGTAACACACTCTCAGCAGGCCGGCGCGAGGCGGGTGTGCCCCGACGCACGACCGAAGCAGCCAAGGAGGGCACAATGAACTCTGGACGTGGCGGGCTCAACAGCACTGCGCTGGCGCTGATCCCACTGGCGATCGCAATCAACATCGTTGTCGGGCAGCTCGTGGTGACAGCGCGCGTGCTGCCGGTGTACCTCGACAGCATTGGCACCGTGCTGGTGGGCGCTCTGCTCGGGCCGTGGGTGGGGCTGATCACCGGCGCGCTCTCGAACGTCATCTGGACGCTCACCGGCCTGCCGAACAGTAACATCGCTATCTCGTTCGCCTACGTCGCTGCGGTGATCGGCCTGATCGCCGGGTTCGCCGGGCGGGCCGGGCTGTTCACGCGCGAGTCGCCCCGCTGGCTCTCGGCGCTCTTCGGCGCGGTGTTCCTGTTCGCAGTGGCGCTGTTCGTCCTGATGTTTGTGGGCGCCGAGTTCGACGAGACCTTGGGCTTCACCACCTTCCCGGTGATGCAGGACCTCGTCGTGCAGCAGCCGCTGGTGTTCGTCGCTGCGGCGCTGGTGGGTGCGGCGCTCGGCTACTTCGTGCTCCAGCGCGCCGGCTACGCGGGGCTGGTGGGGCTGCTCACCGGCGTAGTGGCGGCCGTGCTCTCAGCTCCGATGGCGGCGGTTGTCTTCGGTGGCGTCACCGGCTCCGGCACCGACCTGCTGGTGGCGGCCTTCCGCGCCAGCGGCGCCAACATCATCACCTCGACCCTGGCCCAGGGCGTGGTCTCCGACCCGTTCGACAAGATGGCCTCGTTCCTGCTGGTCTGGCTGATCATCCAGGCGCTGCCTCGCCGGCTGCGGCTGCGTTTCCCGAACTTGCAGCACACCGAGACGACCACCACCGATAACGCGGCGCCTGTGCGGGGTAAGTAAGGGCGACCAGCAGCGCCTTCGCGCAGTACCTGGGGGTCTGGGGGCCTCTGGCCCCCAAGAACATCTTTTTCTAGGAGGGGCTCTGCCCCTCTGGAACTCCCGCAGGGAAGAACCACGATGCTCACGATCTACAGCCAGGGAACAAGCCGCATCCACCGGCTGCACCCGCTCACCAAGCTGACGGTGGTGCTGCTGATCGCCGCGGCTGCCTACCTGCTGCCGGGGCTGCTGACGCCGCTGGCGCTCTTCGGCCTGCTGGTGCTGCTGGCCTACGCCGCGGGGGTGGCCGGGCCGTTCCTCTGGACGTCGCTCAAGGCGCTGCTGCCCGTCACACTCTCGCTCTTCATCATCCAGGGCCTGCTCTTCCCTCCGCCCAACGCCACCCCCTTCCAGCTCGGGCCGGTCACGCTCACCTACGAGGGGCTGGCGTTCGCGTTCGTCACCGCCACCCGCCTGCTCACCCTCTCCGCCGCGGTGCTGCTACTGCTCCGCACCACCCCGCCCGGCGACCTGGTCCAGGCGCTGGTGGAGCGGGGCGTGCCGCGCAACATCGGCTATGTGCTGCTGGCCGCACTCCAGATCGCGCCCGACATGAGCGCCCGCGCCACCGCCATCCTCGAGGCCCAGCGCTCGCGCGGCCTCGAGACTGAGGGGGCCCTGCGCGGCCTGATCGCCCTGCCCGCCCTCGTCGGCCCGCTGATCATCGGCGCGCTGGTAGACACCGAGGAGCGCGCGATGGCCCTCGAGTCGCGCGCGTTCATGGCGAGCGGCCCCAAGACCACCCTCCGCGATATCCCCGACACCCCCGCCGACCACTGGGCGCGCACGCTCCTGCTGCTGGCGCTCGCGGCGCTGGTGGCCTGGAGCATCTACAGGGTAGTTGCATGACCCCGATCATCTCCCTGCAGGACATCACCTTCACCTACGCCGGCGCCTCCTCCCCCGCCGTGCGCGACATTACCCTCGCGGTGCCCGCCGGCCAGATCATCGGCGTCGTCGGGCGCGCCGGCGCGGGCAAGTCCACCCTCTGCGCCCTGATCGCCGGCTTCGTGCCGCACTTCTACCAGGGCGCCCTCAGCGGCAGCGCCACGGTGGACGGCCAGAACGTGGCCCAGCAGCCGGTGGCGACGCTCGTGCGACACGTCTCGCTGGTGGGCAGCAACCCCTTCAGCCAGATCTCCGGCGCCCGCACCACCGTCTACGAGGAGGTCGGCTTCGGCCTGGAGAACCTCGGCGTCCCGCGCGCCGAGATGCTCGAGCGCATCGAGTGGGCCCTCGCCGAGATGAAGATCGGCCACCTGCGCGACCGCGCGCCCTACGCGCTCTCCGGTGGCCAGCAGCAGCGCATGGTGATCGCCGCCGCCCTGGCCATGCGCCCGCCCGTCCTGGTGCTCGACGAGCCCACAGCGCAGCTCGACGTTCCCACCACCGAGGAGCTGGCCGACCTGCTGCGCGATCTGGCCCGCGGCGGCACAACCGTGATCTTCGCCGAGCACAACCTGGAGTGGGCCGCGCAGCTCGCCCAGCGGGTCGTAGCCCTCGACGCCGGCCAGATCATCGCCGACGGCCCGCCGGACCGGACGATGTGCGATGACCTGCTGCTCGAGCGCGGGGTGGGATGGCCCCGCCCTGCCCTCTTCGCCGCTCGCGCCCGCCGCGAGGGGCGCTGGCCGCAGGACCGCCCGCTCCCGGTCACGATCGACGGGTTCGTGGCGGGGGCGCGACACAACGCCGAAGGCGGAACGCTGAACGATAAACGAGTCGTGGCCGACCCGTCGCTCGCCGCGGCAGCGCTTCAGCCGCCCGTCTCGGGCGATGGTACGGCATCGACGAACGAGACCTTCAGCGTTCGGCGTTCAGCGTTCAGCCTGCATGTCGAGTCCGTCCGCTTCACCTACCCCTCGGGCGTCGAGGCGCTCAAGGGGGTCTCGCTGGCGATCGGCGCCGGCGAGCGCGTCGCCCTCCTCGGCCGCAACGGCGCCGGCAAGTCCACCCTCCTGCGCCACCTCAACGGCCTCCTCCGCCCCTCTGCGGGGCGCGTCCTGGTGGCCGGTGAGGACACCCGCCGCACCAGCGTGGCCCGCTGCGCCCGCCGTGTCGGCCTGGTGTTCCAGGATGTCCGCAACCAGCTCTTCGCCCGCACCGTGCGCGACGAGCTGCGCTTCGGGCCGCGCAACCTCGGCCACCCGCCCAGGCGCGTCGATGAGCTCGCCGAGCAGGCGCTCGCCGCCCTCGACCTGGCCGACGTGGCCGCCGAGCACCCCTACGATCTGCCGCCGCCCCGCCGCCGCCTGGTGGCCGTGGCCGCCGTGCTCGCCATGGACACCGACGTGCTGGTGCTAGACGAACCCACCGCCGGCCTCGACAGCGCCGGGGTGGCCCTGCTGGCGCGCCTCACTCGCGAGCTCGCCGCCCGCGGCAAGAGCGTCATCGTCGTCAGCCACGACCTCGACTTCTGCCACGAGAACCTTGAGCGCGTCGTGCTCATGCGCGACGGACTCGTGGTGCTCGACGCCACGCGCGACGCCCTCACGCCCGACCAGGTGATGCTCCTCGAGCAGACCGTCGGCCTGCCGCTCGCCCTGCACGCCACCCGCGAGCTCGGCTTCCCCGTGGGGGTGTAGCGCCGCTGTATCCCCCGCGGGACTTCTGATGGTACAATGTCATTGGCAGATACATTCATCCGTGCGGAGCAGCCGATGACGACCCCTCCCGACAGCTTCCTGCCGCCCCCGCCCCAGTCCGGCCGCAGCGCCCCGCCGCCGCCCGCCGATGAGCAGCGCGGCCTCTGGGTGCAGTTGCTCACCGCCTTCCGCGACCTGAGCGGCGCCTTCGACCCCTTCGCCAACGATGCTGACCCGCACGTCCGGGCTATGGGCCGCACCGCGCTCCAGCGGCGCCACCCCGAGGCCGACGACTACTTCGTGATCGGGGACCTCTGCGCCCACCTCACGCCGCAGGGCGGCACGCTCAGCGATACGTACGCCGCCAAGGCTGTGGCCGCCTACACGCGCGCCGGCAGCATCCTACTCTCCGAGGCCGGCGCAGCCAGCCGCGCCCTCGTCGCCTTCGCCTACTGGATCACCGACGCCGCCCGCAGCCTCGGCGGCTACCAGGCCGTCAAAGTGGCCCTGCTCACCTGCCAGCGTGTCATCGAGGTGGTGAGCGAGAGCGCCTCCGCCGCCGAGCTCGACCGCCTGCGCGAGGCTGAGAGCCGCCTGCGCGAGCTGATCAGTCACGCCGTCCACGACGATGCGCCCCCCGCCCGCCGCCTCGAGGGCGAGCGTCAGGCCCGCCTGCACACGGACCAGGGGCAGATGCTCCTGCGCCAGGGCCAGCCCCAGGAGGCGCTCGCGATGTTCGAGCGCGCCCTCGGCGAGGACTCCAGCAACCACGCGGCCTACCTCTGGCGCGCAATGGCCCTCACCGACCTCGGCCGCTTCGACGAAGCGCTCGACAGCTACGACCGCGCCCTGTCCCTCGAGCCCGAGAGCGCCGGCGTCTGGAACAACAAGGGCTCGCTCCTCATGGAGCTCGGCCGACTCGACGCCGCCCTCGAGTGCTTCGAGCGCGCCCTGCACCTCTCCGCCGCCGTCTCCACCGTCAAGGCCGTCTACTGGCTCAACAAGGGCAAGGCGCTCTACATGCTCGGCCGCTACCAGGACGCGCGCGACGCGCTCGTCCGCTCCCACCAGCTCGACCCTTCCGCCGAGAGCGCCGCTGGCATCGCTGCCTGCAAGGACCGCATCGAGCTCGGCGCGGCGTAGCACCGAGGGCCACCGACCAATAATGTTCGTCCGTCGTCCGTCCTGCGTCTTCGGTCTTTTTATCTCTGGCCTGAAGGGCATCCGCGCTTTCCTGCCCCCCGTAGACACCGTGGACGCCCGACTGCCAACCTGCGTCCAACAGACTCCTGTGGCGTATCCACACGCCCCTCGCTGTTCAAAACGCGCGCCAGCGCGGGGCGAGGGCTTGGGGGCGCAGCCCCCAGAGATACTGTCCTCCCCAACTTCATGACATCCGACAGGATCGCTCCATGTACATCCACTGGTTCCGCCGCGACCTACGGCTACACGACAACCCCGCCCTGCTCGAGGCACTGCGCGCCGGCCAGGGGCACGTCGTGCCGCTCTTCATCCTCGACGACGTCGTGCTGCGCGCCCCGCGCACCGGCGCCGCCCGCACTGCCTTCATGCTGGATTCGCTCGCCGCCCTGGACCGCGCCCTGCACGAGCGCGGTAGCCGCCTGGTGCTGCGCCGCGGCCCGCCCCTCGACGTGCTGCGCGACGTGGCCGAGGAGTCCGGCGCCCGCGGCGTCTGCTGGAATCGCGACTACACCCCCTTCGCCCGCGAGCGCGACGCACGCGCCGAGGCTCTGCTGCGCGCCCGCGGGCTCGACGTGCGGACCTTCGCTGACGCCGTGATCATCGAGCCGGGCGAGGTGCTCACCGGCGCCGGCACGCCCTACACCGTCTACACTCCCTACCGCCGCAGCTGGCGCCGCCGCGTCGAGGAGCGGCGCGCCACGATCATGAGCGAGCAGACGCTGCCGGCCTTCGCGCCGCCCCCCGATGAACTGCGCGGCGACCCCGTGCCCGCCCCCGCCGACCTCGGGATCACGCTCGCGCAGAGTCTCCCCCCCGGCGGCGAGGAGGCCGGCCTGGCGCGGCTGCGGAGCTTCGCGCGCGAGCGCATCGGCGGCTACGAGCACGACCGCGATCTCCCCGCCGTGCCCGGTACCTCGCGCCTCTCGCCCTACCTGCGCTTCGGCTGCGTCGCCCCCGCCGCTGCTCTGCGCACCGCCCTGCACGCACTCGACGCGCTCACACCCGAGGGATCGGGGAACGAGGAGAGTGACAGGCCCTCACAACCCACAACTCACGACTCGCAGCGCAAGACTCAAGACTCAGTCGAGACCTGGATCAGCGAGCTCGCCTGGCGCGACTTCTACTACCAGATCCTGACCGCCTTCCCCCACGTCCTGCGCAGCGCCTTTAGACCAAAATACGACAGCGTGCAGTGGGAGAACGACGAGTCCCTCTTCAGCGCATGGTGCGAGGGACGTACCGGCTACCCGATCGTGGACGCCGCCATGCGCCAGATGCGCCAGGAAGCGTGGATGCACAACCGCGCCCGCATGATCGTCGCGTCGTTCCTCTGCAAGGACCTGCTGGTGGACTGGCGCCGCGGCGAGCGCTACTTCATGCAGATGCTGGTGGACGGCGATCACGCCTCGAACAACGGCGGCTGGCAGTGGGCCGCGGGCACCGGCACCGACGCCCAGCCCTACTTCCGCATCTTCAACCCGGTAAGCCAGGGGCAGAAGTTCGATCCGCGCGGCGAGTATGTGCGCCGCTACATCCCAGAGCTCGCGCGCGTGCCGGACCGCCACATCCACGCGCCGTGGGCCATGAGCTCCGAAGAGCAGCGCCGCGCCGGCGTGCGGATCGGGCGGGACTACCCCGAGCCCGTGGTGGACCACGCGACCCAGCGCGAGCGCGCCCTCGCCCTCTACCGAGGAGCAACTGGAAGCTAACAGCCAGTCCGCCGGCAAGCGCGTGGTTGCGTAATCGCAACGAGAGTGCTATATTGAACGCGTATCAAAGCGGTCTCAGACCGCTCAACGTACGACGAAAGTTTGTTATCCGCAAAGCACGTTGACAACGGAACGCCCCCGAAGATACGTCGCCCGTGCCCGTGGCCGGACGCAGCTGCGCCGGCAATCCCGCGCGCGACGTGCAGGGCTTTGACTCGCTCGCGTAGCGCTGTGTGCGCGATGGTTTGGCCGGGCGCAACGGCGCCCTCCGGAGCAACAGGAACACCGCTCGGCCCCGCGGCTGCCGGCCTCAGTAGACGGCCTACCGCAGGTGGCGAGCGCCTCCCGCAGGCGCCCCCCCGGCCTCTTGAACCTCACCCAGCCCCCGCGAGCTTTGTCTGGCCCCTCGCCCTTCGGCGGAGGAGCCGTCCGCTGTCCGCGTCTGACGAGGAGTAGTCAGACCACCGATGCCAAATGACACAAGCCGCCCCGACGTAGCCGTCTTTATCGACTTCGAGAACGTCTACGTCTCCGTCCGCGACAAGCTCGACGTCAACCCCAACTTCGAGATGATCATGGACCGCGTCGCCGACCTCGGCCGCGTCGTGATCGCCCGCGCCTACGCCGACTGGTATCGCTACCCGCGCGTCACCAGCGCACTGTACGCCAACGGCATCGAGCCGATGTACGTGCCGACGTACTACTACGACCGCGACCTCGGCCGCACCGGCCGCGCGATCAAGAATAGCGTCGACATGAACCTCTGCATCGACGCGATGAAAACGCTGTTCACCAACCCCAATATCGCCAAGTTCGTGCTCGCCACCGGCGACCGCGACTTCATCCCGCTGGTGAATAGTATTCGCCAGCAGGGCAAGGAGGTCGTGATTATCGGCGTCGGCGGCGCTGCGTCCGCCCACCTCGCCCAAAGCGCCGACGAGTTCATCTTCTACGAGCAGCTGATCGGCAAGAAGCCCACCAGCCTGGCGCAGGACCAGCCGCGCGCCCGCATGCCCGAGAAGGGCCGCGAGGGGTACGAGCAGAGCAGCGATGACCAGCCGCAGCAGCGCGACCGCGACCGTGACCGCGACCGCGACCGTGACCGTGACCGCGACCGTGACCGAGGCCGAGGCCGCGACCGTGACCGCGACCGTGACCGCGAGCAGGAGATCGAGCCCGCCGCGCCGCCGCCCGCCGCCGCTCCGGTCACCAATGGGGCCGCGCCCACCGAGAACGGCGCCGAGGTCTACGACATCCTGGTGCAGGCCGTGAACCTGGCGCGCGAGCGCGGCTACGTCTGCTCGTTCGGCTCCCTCAAGCTCCTGATGAAGGAGCTCCTCGGCGGCGACTTCCGCGAGAGCCGCTACAAGGACACCTCCGGCCGACCGTTCGCCAAGTTCAAGGACTTCGCGCTCGAGGCCGAGCGCCGTGGCAAGGTGCAGGTCTTCACGAGCGGTGCCGTCAATGAGGTCTTCCTACCCGGCGAGGACCCCTACAAGCTGTCGCAGTTCGCACAGGATCTCAAGGAGGAGCCGGAGCCGCCCACGCGCGAGAGCCCCACGCTTGACCGGCCCGATATCCGGGGGGGTAGCGTCAACGGCCGCCGCCGCCGCCGCCGCCGCGGAGGCCAGCGCCAGGGCACTGGGGCAGGCGAGGGTGGGCTGAACGAGAGCGAGCTGATGAGCGAGGAGGAGGAGACCGAGTTCTCTGCCGCCGGCCAGCTGACGCCCGAACTGCCTGAAAATGGCGGCCGCGCCGACGCCGTGTTCGAGGAGCTGCTCGACCGCCTCGAGGCCGAGCAGGTTCGCGGCCAGCGCCTCGCCGAGCTTGACCCACTCACTATCCTCGACGAGCCGGTGCCCACGCCGGTTGAGCTGGAGGATGAGGCTCAGGCCCCGAGCCCCGAGCCCGAGCCGGCGACGAGTGTCGAGCCCGCGCCGCAGCCCGAGCGTGCGGCAGAGCCTGCCCGCGCCTCGCAACCCGCCCGCGCGCCGCAGCCCGAGCGTGCGGCAGAGCCGGCCATGTCCCAGCCGTTCACGGACGAGGAGTGGACTCAGCTGCGCGAGACCGTCAGCGCGTCCGAGCGGCCGCTCTCGTTCCAGCAGATCCACGACCGGCTGCGCTCCACGCGCAACACCGGCGCCACCACGCGCACCAACGAAGAGCTCCGCACGCTGATCAAGCAGGCGATCAACACCGGCGTGCTTGAGCGGCTCGGCAAGGGTAGCCGCGCGACCTACCGGCTCGCCCTGCCGGCCGAGGCGGACCAGACGGAGCTGATCGCGCCGCCTGTGGACGGCGACGTGCAAGACGGTGAGCTGGAGACAGTGTCGGTGACGCACGCCAACCTGCCCGAGCTGCGCCTGCCGCTCCCCGTGACCTCGGTCGATCCGGCACCGGCGCCTGTGGAGGCGGTGGCGGTCACGGGCGAGGCCGCCGCTCCGGCTGAGGAGGCGACGCCCGCCAAAAAGCCGCGCTCGCGCTCGCGGCGCAAGCCGGCCGCCGACGCAGCTGCCCCGGCAGCCGAGGTCGCCCCGGTAGCCGATGCTCCCGTGGAGGCCCCAGCCGCCGAGGCTCCCGCCGCCGAGACACCCGCAGAGGCAGACCCGACGCCCGCGAAGCCCGCGCGCTCTCGCCGCCGCAAGAAGGCGACTGAGACGCCGGAGGGGTAGTCCGCGCTCGACCTCTTCCCCGTACCCGCCGCCGCGCCGCACGTGTGACCCACAGCGGCGCGGCGGCGGGTACGACCGCGAACAGCGGGCCGAGAATCGCCGGAGCGCCCACGCGCTCCCGACCTCACCCCTTCGATGACAATATGCCGAACACACCCTCTACAACGCTCGTCAAGATCTGCGGCCTCCGCACGGCCGAGCACGCGCTCGCCGCGCTCGCGGCCGGGGCCGACATGCTCGGGTTCATCTTCGCGCCTGCTCGCCGCCAGGTCACCCCTGAGGCCGTCGCGGCGATCGCCCGCGAGGTCCGCGCTGCCCCCGGCGGCCAAGACATCACCCTCACCGGTGTGTTCGTCAACGAGGCGCCCGAGCGGATCGCAGCGCACGCCGAACGGTGCGGGCTCGACGCCGTGCAGCTCAGCGGGGACGAGCCGCTCACCACAGCCGAGGCGCTCGCCGGGCGACTGGTTATCAAGACCCTGCGGCTCGCAGGGAGCGCGTCGGAGGCGGCATGGCTCGCAGCGGCCCCGCGAGACGATGTGCGTCTGCACGTCGATGCCCACGTGCCGGGGACCTACGGCGGCGCCGGGGTCATCGGCGACTGGGAGCGCGCCGCCGAGCTGGCCCGCGAGCGCCCAATCATCCTGGCCGGCGGGCTGACCCCTGCGAACGTCGCAGAGGCGATCGGGCGCGTACGGCCGTGGGCGGTGGACGTCAGCAGCGGCGTCGAGACCGACGGCATCAAGGACAGCGCGCGCATCCGCGCCTTCGTCGACGCGGCGCGGGCGGTGATACCGCGGTGAAGGCCCGCCGGCCATCCCCCAGATCAGACGTGTCCGGCAGGCACGAGGGGCCGATGGCGCTGCGCGCACTCCCCGCCCTGGCGGCACGCCTCGGGCGGTCGTGGCGCACCCGCCTCGAGCAGTCATGGCGCACCCGCCTCTGCCCCACCGACAACACCACGCCGACGATCCAAGGCGACGACGTACGGCCTGGGATCCGGCGCCTGATCGTCAGCGACCTGCACCTCGGGGCGGGCGACCGGCTCGAGGAGTTCACCGCCGACGCAGAGATGGCCGCGTTCGTGCGGAGCTCAGCATGCGCCGGCGACCCGACCGAGCTCATCCTCGGGGGCGACACCTTCGAGTTTCTCCAGTCGCTCCCTGAGGGCATCGCCGACGACGACTGGTCGCCCGAGGCGGCGGTGCTCCGGCTGGATCTCATCCTGCGGGCGCACGCGCCGGTGATCGACGCCCTGCGGGAGTTTGTGGCCCTGCCGGACCGGCAGCTCACAGTGATCATCGGCAACCACGACTTCGAGCTACACTACCAGGCGGCAAAAAGGCACCTGCGCGCGACTCTGGGGCTGGAGGAGGGGGACGAGCGGCTGCGCTTCGGCGTGTGCTACGAGGGGGACGGCATCTACTTCGTGCACGGCAACCAGTTCGACACCTGGAACCGCTTCATCTACTTCGACGGCATCTGCGAGCCGTTCGAGGTGGTGCGCGGCACGCGAATGGTCAAGGACGTCATCAACCAGCTCAAGGCCGAGCCGCTGCCGATCGCCCCGCTGATGGACAACGTCAAGCCGATCTCGGCGTTCGTGTGGTACCTGCTCTCGCTGCCCCGGCTGCGGAACCCGGCAGTCCGCAGCTTCGTGGTGCGCGGGCTGCTGATGGTAGCCCGGAGCATGGCGCGCACGCGGCGCTACGCCCGGCCTGCCATCCCGGCCACGCAGCGGGCGCCGCGCATCCCCTGGCGGCAGCTGCGGCGGCGCGGAGCCCGTGGCCTCGCGCAGCTGCGGAGCGCCGCCAAGCGAGTCGTCCGCAGCGGCGCCGAGGGCGAGGACGCCGTAGCCCAGATCGAGCGCGAGGCCAGCCAGCAGCTCCAGCGCGAGATCCGGGCCTTCCGCGGCGACGTGCTGCGTGCGGTGGCAAAGATCGCGTGCAGCCCAGAGCACAGCCACAACCGGCTCTTCGTCTGCGGTCACACCCACCTCGCCCAGGTTGTGAAGCTCGGCGCCGGGCAGACCTACATCAACACCGGCACCTGGACCGATGTCGTGCTGGATGTGGCGAGCGGGCAGCGCCAGGAAGAACGCTTCCCGTTCCTCGAAGTAACATACGCCGGCCACGCGCCGCAGGGACGGCTGCTCGTCTGGCGGAGCGAGGCGGAGGACCCCGCGCCGTGGGCGGGTGAGCACGCCGCGATCTCTTGAATTCCAGGGTATACTACGTACGAAGTGAGAACCTAAGGAGGCACACGTGAAGCTCATTCTGCGTCTGCTCGGCATTTTCGCGCTCCTCGGCCTGGGCGTAGTGGTGTACCGGGCCATTCGCCAGTACCGCGAGGACAGCGTCTTCGATCTAGGCGCCTCGGCCGTGACCAACGGCGTGGGCAGCGGCGAGAAGCGCTCGATCAGCCCCGAGCTGCTGGCGATCCTGGCAGACCCGGGCGATAAGGGCCCGGTCGAGCTGCTGACCGACGGCGAGGGCAAGGAGTGGCTGGTGAACCGCCGCAACGGCTACCGCTACCCCGTCGAGGACGGCATCCCGATCATGCTGCTCGAGGAGGGCCAGAAGCACCGCGACGAGGGTCTGATCGCGCGGTAGCAGCCGTTTTCCAGCCACAGAGAGCACAGAGGGCACAGCCATTGCGTCTGGCGCTCTCTGTGCTCTCTGTTTGTTGTGAGGCGGAGGTAAGACCATGCGGGCATTCCTCGAGGGCGCCCTCTACCCGTTCCAGGCGCTCGCCGCGCTTAACCGCACGCCGCGGCTCTGGCGCTACGTCATCCTGCCGATCGCCATCAATATCGTTGTCGGCCTGACGCTGTACGCCGGGCTGGTGCTGGCCGGGCTGCGGGCGATCGATGCGGCCACGACCCAGCTCCCCGCCTGGGCTGCGGCCGCCGAGCTGCTGCTCCAGGCCCTGCTGGTGGTGGGGCTGCTGCTGGGCACCGGTTTCCTGCTGGTACGCTTCGGCGTGCTGCTCGGCTCCCCATTCTACGGCCGTCTCTCCGAGGAGTTGGAGGAGGCCCGCACCGGCAGTGCGCCCCCGGCCTACCCCCTCACTCCCGCGGGGATCGCGCGGGACCTGGGGCGCGCCTTGATGTACGAACTGAAGAAGCTGCTGCTGGTGCTCATGGTGGGCCTGCCGCTGCTGCTGCTCAACCTCGTGCCGGTGGTCGGCACCGTGCTCGCCACCGCTGGCTGGATCGCCCTGGGCGCCACAGTGGCCTGCCTCGACTTCCTCGACCCGCCGCTCGAGCGGCGCCGGCTGCGCTTCCGCGCCAAGCTCGGCACGGTGCGGCGCGGGCTACCCGCCACGGCCGGCTTCGGGCTCGTGTGCCTCGGGCTCGTGAGCATTCCACTCGTCAACCTGCTGGCCATCCCGCTGTGCATCACGGCCGGCACGCTCTTCTTCTGCGACCGCCTGCGCGGGCAAGAAGTTGTGAAATTGTAATCGGCTCACTTTACCCCGCCGCTATACTCAGTAGCAAATAATGATTGGTGGATTGGTGATCCGCCGGGCTTCCCCGCAGACACCACGACTGTGTCCTCTTCGTACAAACCAAGGAAAGGAAGGCTACGTCTCATGGTCCAGAGCCGCGTCGAAAAGGCGGTCCTGCTTACGCTTGTAATCGCCCCGCTCCTGGGGACGGTCTATGCGATCTATCTCCTCTGGGAGCGGCTGGTCGGGTGGCAGGATCTCGCCATCATGGGCGTGATGTTCTTCTTCACCGCGATCGGCATCACCATCGGCTACCACCGCATGCTCACGCATCGTAGCTTCGAGGCGCACCCGGCGGTCCGCTTCTTCTTCCTGATGTGCGGCTCGATGGCTATGCAGGGCCCCGCAGTGGACTGGGCATCGATCCATATCAAGCACCACGCGCACTCGGACGAGGAGGACGATCCGCACAGCCCGATCAAGAGCTTCGTGCACGCTCACCTCGGCTGGTTCATGGGGGGCTACCACGCCGAGCCGCACATCTACGGCAAGTGGCTGCTCAAGGACCCCCTGGTCATGTTTATGAGCAAGACCTTCTTCGTCTGGGTGGTGCTCGGCTTCGTCATTCCGTTCCTGGTGGGCGGCTGGACAGGCGTGCTCTGGGGCGGCCTGGTGCGCATGTTCCTGACGCAGCACATCACCTGGAGCGTGAACTCGGTCTGCCACACTTTCGGCAGGCGCATGTTCGAGACCACCGACATGAGCCGCAACAACTGGCTCGTCGGCCTGCTGGCGATGGGCGAGGGGTGGCATAACAACCACCACGCCTTCCCGCGCTCGGCCTTCCACGGCATGCGCTGGTACCAGTTCGATATGTCGTCCTACATCATCTGGACGCTGGAGAAGCTGGGCCTGGCGTGGGACGTGGTGCGCATCTCCCCCGACAAGATGGAGGCGCGCCTGATCCGCGAGGCGAAGGCAGCTGCCGCGCACGCCGCGGCCGCTGCCCACGCTGCCGCGCACGCCGCCGCCCAGGCCGCGAGCGACGCCGTGGCGCAGGTGACGCCGCACCGGGTGGACCCGGCGGTGGACTAGAGCACGGATGGCGCGCGCTCCCCGCGCCGGAGGCGCAGAGAGGGCAGAGGGCAGCAATTGCCCTCTGCCCTCTCTGTGCCCACCTCGCCCTGCCGGGAGGGCGCCCCGATCAAGCGCGCCCTCCAATCACCCCACTACTCACTCGCCAGGCCCTCCCGCGCCAGGCCCGTGACAACAGACTCCACACAGACGACCAGATCAGCATCAGACAGCGCCCGCACGCGCGGCCCGACGAGGCGTGCCAGCACAGCATCCAGCGCCGTACCGTCCGAGAGCGCCAGGGGAACGAGCCTCCTGAGCCCCTCCCACACTGGCGGCTCCGCAGCGGCCCAGCGCGCGGAGAGGTGCTCGACATACGCCAGCCGGATGTCGCGCTCCAGCATGGTGTCGAGCTCGGCCAGCGCCGCGTCCACATCGGAGAGGTCCTCCCGCGCAGCCCAGGCGCGGTAGGCCGCCACGAGCCGCAGGCGCTCCTCGCGGAAGGCGACAGCCCGGACCCCCCCGGCTTCACCCTCGGCCCAGCCCAGCAGCAGGCCCCAGGGCCACTCGCCACGATTCGGCATCCCCAGATCGTACCAGCGGTTGGCGAGCGCCAGGAGCGTCACGGTAGCGTAGCCAGCGTACCCCTTGTCGGCCGAGCCGGCCTCGCGCACGGCAAGGTACGCCTCGGCCTCCCTGCCGGCACGGTGCAGGGCGACGGCCTGCGCGCTGAAGGCCCGCGCCCGGGTCCCCCAGCGGTCGTACGCGGCGGCCCCCCGCCCGAGGTACGCACCGAGCGCGGCGTCAGGACGGCCGCGGCGCTCACACTCGGCCGCCAGCAGCGCCGGCAGGTCGAAGGTGTAGCTTACCCCCTCACGGTCCAGCGCCGTGGCGAGGATACGCCGCAGCCGCGCGCTGGCCCACCTGTGGTCCGGCGCGGCCAGTGCTGCCACCCCGAGCGCCACGAGCGCGATATCGCGGTAGCGCGGGTACGGGTTGGGGAGCACCAGATCCAGCGCTCGGTCGACACCCGCCTGCCCAGCCGGGTCGGCGGCGAGCTGGAGCAGGAGCGTGCCGAGTCCGGCGGCCTGTGAGGCGACGACCTCCTCGGTGTAGAGGAACGGCACCATAGAGACGGCCTCGACCGCGCCCGAGGCGGCGAGGTGCTCCAGCTCCTCCAGGCGCTGGCCGAGCGCGTCCAGCAGCGCGCCGCGCTCCCCAGGATTCGGCGGCGGGCACAGATCGTAGGTCACCAGGAGTCGGTCAGCGTCAGCACGGCCGAGGTCTGCCAGCCAGGCGCGTGCAGCGGGCTGGTCGGCGTGGAGCAGCCGGGCGGTGTGGGCCAGCAGCGCGTCACACAGGATATCGGCGTGGGGGGCGCTAAGCTCCAGGGCGGCGTGGATGGCGACGTCCGCGGCAGTGGTTTTTCCAGCAGCGGCGGCAGCCCAGGCGAGGTAGAGCCACATCACCCGCGCCCAGCCCAGCGAACGGTCGCAGAGCTGCGCGTGCCGCAGGGTCTCGTCGAAGTCCGGGTCCTCGACGCGCTGAAGAATCGAGAGCGCCAGGCTCGCCCGGCGCAGCGTATCGCGGTAGGCCATGGCGCAGGCCACGGCGCGCGCGACGTCGTCGGCGCCGAGGGCGTAGAGCAGCGCCGCGCGCACATCGTCAAGCGTAGCGCTGATGTCGCTGGTAGCCGCAATCTGGCGATCGCGGAAGGCCAGGTCGAGCACCAGGTCGTAGAGCCCGGCAGGGTCGCCCTCGGCCTGGAGGTGCTCGGGGTAGAAGAGCAGCACGTAGGCGGGCGTCTCTTTCGGCCAGCCCGCCTTGCGGAAGCTGTCACACCAGCGCAGCAGCCGGCGGCGGTGGGCGTCGTACTGGGCGCCGAGCAGGTCGACCACCACCGCGCGCAGCTGGAGGTGCATCAGCGCGAGGCGCTCGCGGCCGATCAGGAAGCGCCGGATGCGCCCGAGCGCGTCCGCCACATCCCACGAGCTGCGTCCGAGCGCCCCGGCGAGCTCGTCGGCGGTCATCCCACCGGCTGCCACGGCCAGCATGCCGAGGATATCCTGCGCCAGCTTGCCCTTCGCGGCGGCGCGGAGGCGGGCGATCTCCTGGCCGAAGTACTCCTGGACGCCCTTCGGCACACGCCGGCGCAGCCGCCCCAGCGCCCGCTCGCCCTCAGTCGCGAGCTCCTGACACACGAAGCGCACGAACAGCGGCTCGCCCCGCGTGAGCGCCACGACCTCGTCCGCCAGGCCAGCCAGCGCCGTGTCCGCGCCGAGTCCGACAAGCAGCGCGCGCACATCGGCGGCGTCAAACGCGCCGAGGGAGAGCGGGCGCGCCTCACGGAGCGGGTGCTCGAGGCCCACCAGCTCGCTCACCCCCGTGTCCCTGCGGGCGGTGACGACGATATGGGCGTAGGGGGTGAGCGGGGCTGGCAGCGCCTCGGCGATCGTGGCCGCGCCGCCCGCCTGCTCGTCGAGCGCGTCCACCAGCAGCAGCAGCGGCCGCGCGGCGCTGGCCTCGGCGGTCGCGAGCGGCCAGAGCTGGCTGAGCTGGCTCATGAGCGAGTGCAGGTCGGGCGGAACGCCGCTGTCGATCCCGAGGTGGCGCAGGAGCTGACCATTGAGCGCCTGGAGGAAGGCGACCGGGGTGTTGGCCCGACCCTGCTGTCGCACGAAGTAGTACAGCAGCAGCGGCGCCGGCCCGTCCCACGCCCCGGACTCAGCGGCGGAGATCAGGCGCGCGACCAGCGCTGACTTACCGAAGCCGGCGGGTGCCTCGATCAGCAGGGCGCCTGGGCTCGGCTCGGCGGCGAAGGCCATCACCGCGGCGAGCGCGTCCACCCGGCCGACGAACGCCTGGCTGTGGTGCGCGACCAGGTCCTCGATCGCGGCGCGGTAGTTCGGTCGCGGGTAGCTCGGGCCACTGTAGATGCGGACGCTCGCGCGTGCGCCGTGCCCGATCGCCACGGCCGTGCTGCCGATGATGTCGCCGACCTGGATCTGGGCCGGCTGATAGCGGGCGGTGGGGTAAGTCATACTCACCTCGTATTAGCCGGCGGTCTTCCGGGCGCGCGCCGCGATCTTGCCGATCACCTTAGCGACGCCGGCCACCGGGCTGGCGAAGGTGGCCGCGACCACCTCGACGATGTCGGGCGCGATGCTGCCGAGGAATGTGAGCCACTCCTCGATCATCTTCTCACTGGCCTGATCACCCTTCGCAGCCTCCTTCTCGACCTCCTGCACCGCTTGGGCGGCGCTGGCCCGGATGGGCGCCGGAGTCTGTAGCGCGCCGAGGGCTGTGTGAACCTCGGCGAACAGGCGCTTCAGCTCCTCGGCGTCTGGGCCGGTGTGCACGCTGGCCCGCGCGCCCCCCCCGATCGCGATGCCGCTCGAGCCGCTGATATTGCCCACGGTAATCCGGTCGCCCCCGCCGCTCGCCTGGTGCGGCGCCTCCATCCGACCGGCACCCACCCCGACCGCTGCCTCGGCGAGGCGGCCCACCGCCACGGCGGACGCGCTGGTGACATCACCGACGTTTATCTCGTCCCCCGCCGGCGCGGCCACCGCAGCCGGAGGCGCTTCCTCCACCTCCTCCGGCGTGAAGGCGTGGTTTACTTGGAGATCGTGGATGTCCAGCGCGAAGAGGAAAGCGCGCGTCCCAGTGGCCGCGGCCTCGTCCTCGGCGCGGGCGTGCTGCGCCACCTGCTCCAGCCCGGCCTCACAGGCGCGCTCAAACGACATCAGACCGCCGGCATCACGGCCGCGGCCCTCGGGGAACTCTGTGGAGAGCGAGCCGCCGCTCTGCGCGAGCCCAGTGCACTCCACGAGCAGGTACTCGCTGCCGGCGAGATCCTTGAGCACCGAAAAGTCCGCCAGCAGTCCGCGCTCGAACGCCAGCGCCTTAGGCGCGCGGCGCGTATCGTGGCGGGTGCGGGTGAGCGAGACCGCCGCGAAGGCGTGGCCGTCTACCACCACCACCAGCGGCAGCAGATCATTCGCCAGGCAGGCCCCGGCGAACAGCAGCGTCAGGTCCAGGCAGGTGCCGACCTTCTCCCCCAGGATGGTCTCGGGCGTGCGGATGCGCTGGGTCACGCCGGAGCGCGGGTTGAACGGCGCGAGGTCGTAGCGGATACCCTGCTGCTGGAGCTGCGCGTAGACCTGGCCGGCGAGCGCGCCCTTCCCCTTGGTCGTGAGCCAGTCGAGCCGGTTGATGTGGGACGGCAGGCGCAGCGCAGCCGGCAGATCCTCGCGGACGAAGCGGGCGAGCCCACGCTCCTCGGCGCGCGCCCACTCGTAGAAACGTTCAGTCACGATGTCGTCCTTTCAGGCGTCCGCGGCCGGGTCCACCACCTCGAACACGCCGTGCACGCGCGACGGCAGCGCGCCCGCCCCGCCCACCGACGCGCGCGCCCGCACTATCACGCGGTAGAGGCCGGGGGCCAGTCCCTCGAGCTCCAGCACCGAGGGCACGTCCGGGGGCACGGTCACATCGCGCGTGGTGCGGGTCCCATCGGCGCCCACCGGCTCGACCTGGACATCGAGCTGGTAGGGGTGCACGGCGCTCACGAGCGCCAGGCGCACCTCGGCCGGCTCGCCCGCCAAGGCCACCGGGTCGAGCCGCAGGTTGAGCGCAGGCCGCTGTGACTCCGGCTCACCGTGGAGATCGCCGGCGCCCCGAGCCGCGATCTGCACCAGCGTGTCCAGCAGCGGCTCGAGCGTCATCTCGTTGTTCATCAGCCAGCCATGCTGCTCCACGGCGAAGCGCTCAGACCGCTGGCCGTCGAGGTCGGCAGGGACGGCGGAGACGCGCGGCACGGTCCCGTCACCGTCGGCCAGCTTGGCATCGAGGCGCGCAGGGGCCGCGAATCCGAGCGCGAGCTTGCCGCTCGCCAGCGTGGCGGACTGGAGCGTGTCCTGGCGCGTGCCGACCCACGGCATGGTGCACTGGCGGTAGCCGGGGAGGGCACGGTTGGCGAGCGCCGCGGTGCGGATGACCTCGTGGAACTCCTCGCGCGCCGCCTTTGCCCGCGCCTGGACGACGTTCGGGATCGAGTCCAGCTCGGCCACGCGGCGGAACTCCCCGCCCACCTCCACCGCCGGGTAGGTCGGCAGGAGCTGGTAGACCGACTGGAACGAGCGCACGACATCGCTCAGATCGATGAACATCTTCTTGACGCCGTTGCTGAGCGTGTCCAGGGCGCCGAGCGCGCCGCGGTGGGGCGTGCCGACCGTGATCAGGGCGCGGCAGTCGCGCCAGCCACCGAGCGCCTCGAGGTAGTAGCGCGAGACGAGGCCGCCCATGCTGTGGGCGATCAGGATCACCTGGGCGTCCTTCGCCCCGCTCCAGGCCCGCCAGCGCGGGAGCTGCGCCGCGACGAACGCCTGGAGCTTACGGGCGGTGGCGCGGTTGTCGCGCCGCCAGTCGTACGGGAAGGTGTAGAAGTTGGCGTCCTCGCGCGGGGCGTGGACCGAGCCGGGGGTGACCTCGAAGTACTCGGGGATGCGCCGGGCGATCACTGAGTAGCCGGCGTGCTGCGTCAGGCCGGGGATGGAGTGCAGGTCCTCGATCAGGCGCTCGGCCACAACCCCATCGCCGAGGTCGTCGCGCTGCCAGTCGTCGTCCTCGAGGCGCAGGTGCTTCATCAGGCCGCCGGCGCGCATGGCGCGGAGGTGCTGCCAGAGCGCCTGGCCCGAGAGCGCCCACAGGTCCTTGCCGTCTTTCTGAAGGGCGCTGCCCATGATGCCGGGGAGCAGGATGACGAGATGGCGCATTTCGACGCGATTGGTCATGGTGTCGCTCCTTCTGTGCTACTTGGTTGCGGCGCAGGTTGGCTCGTCACGCTGGCGGACGACCCGCCCCCGATCGCGATGCCGTTGGAGCCGGTGATATCGCCGACGGCGATGCTGTCCCCGGCGACGATATTGATCTGCGGCGGGCCGCCAGCGCTCGCGGCAAACACAGCGGCGACTGCGGCAGCCACCCACTCGGCGCTGCCGGGCGGCGGGGGCGCCGGAGCCTCGCGCGGCACGACATCGATGTTCAGCGTGAGCGAGGCAAGCCGCGCCCTGGTCTCGGCATCGCGGCAGAGGTGGACGTCCACCGGCAAGCCCTGGCCGGCGGAGCTGGGCTTGAGCGAGAACTTGAGCGGCCCGGCGTCCTCGCCGCGGGTGACGACGACCGCCTCGAAGACGGCGGGCGGCGTGAAGTCCAGCGCCTCGATCTCGACGTAGACGATCACCTCGTCCTCACCGGGGGCGTACTTCACGGCCGCGCCGGCGCCCTGCACCGCCTCGGGCCCCACGCGGTCGCCGGCGCGGGTCTTGTCGGGAAGCCGGCCGCGCAGCCCTTCGCCGGCTGGGAGTGAGAGCATCACCCAGACCTCGGTGGTGCGGCCCACCTGGCCCGTGTGCGGCATGGCGGCCTCGAAGCGCCGCTGCTCGCGCGCCGGGGGGGGTGACGCCTGCAGAGGGCTCTTCGGCACCGCGCCGGCCTCGACGTCCTGGACCGCCCCGGCCGCGATCTCGTCACCGCCCAGGATCGGCGGACGCGGGGGGCTCTCGGGTGGCACGGCGGATGTCAGAGCGCCGCCGTAGGAGGCCAGCACCCGGTCGCACCCTTGTCGGACAGCGGCCTCGTCCACCTGCCAGACGTGCTCAGTGGCGGGCGGACTCGGCGCGTCGATACCGAGGAGCGGCGGCACCGGCGCGCGCGCCACCATGAGCCGCGCCGCGTCGCCGGCGGTGAAGAGCCGCGGCAGCGCCTCAGGCGACGGAGCTGCGTCGATTCTTCGCTCCACGGCGCCCACCACACCCTCAGCCAGCGCGGCCGCAGAGAGCAAGCCCCCCACGCGCAGCCACGGGAGGCGCAGGGCCTCGGCAAGCGCCGCGCCGAACAGCGAGGGCTCGCCCGGGGCGTGCGCAGGCCACGGGAGATCGTGGAGCAGCAGCGCCCTGCTCGCCTCGCGGTCGAGCAAGCCGGCGGCGGCCCACTCGGATAGCGGCGCGGCGACAACCCGCGGCGGGGTAGCGCGTATGTCCAGGCGGCAGGTATCGAGCGCCAGCAGGACGTGGGCCTCGCGCAGCCGCTCAAGGGCGAGCAGCAGCTCGAAGAGCGGGATGCCCGGCCCGGACCGCGAGCCCGCGGTCAGGAGCGCGTCGTGAGGGGCGAGGAACAGCTCGTCGTCGGGCGAGCTGGAGCCGCCCCGCGTAAGCAGGTGGGCGGCGATGAAGATCACGGCCGTGTCGCCGGGGCGGACGCGCTCGACGAGCGCTGAGAGCGCGTCGAGCACCCGGAGGCGGGTCGCGTCCGCGTCGGTCAGCGTCGTCACCTGCGACGCGGGGTAACCGAGGTCGACCAGCGCGGCAGCCACCTCGCGCGCCGAGATGGCCAGCTCAGGCGCATCGAGATCCGGCGCGCGGGCGTGGCGCCCCACTCCCACGACTAGCGCGTGCCCCTGTGGAAACGACATGGAACCCTCGCCATCTCCGCACGCAACCGTGCGCTAGGCGCGACTACTTTTCAATATCTTCTTATAGATAACGCTCGGGACGCATCAATTGTATCACGGCGGGGTAATTCCGGATTCCTGCGCCGTGCCGCGACCCCTGGAAGCGCATCGAGCGTGGTTGGACAGGAGGGGGATCGAGCCGGGAAGTGGTACGTTTCGAGGTGGCACGCGAATGGTTTGCGGCCGCGGGGTGCGGCGGCGGAGCGGTCCTGCGAGTGCGTATCGGGGCGCAGGGCTACGCCACCGAGGGGTGTGAGCGGCTTGGTTTCCGCTACAACATCGAGCGCAACCCGCCGATGCAGGTGCTGGAAGCCCGCTGGCTGGAGTGGAGCGGCGTGAGCTACACGACACGCGGTGCTCAGGGCCGCCGCGCACAGCCACGGCGACGCTGACATGCGGGTGGCCTTCCGCCGGGCACAGATCGCGCGCATCGGTCGCTTCGGGCTCGGTCTGTAACGCGAGACCCACGCACAACGACAGCCCGGCGATCCTGGGGGATCGCCGGGCATATCTGCTGAGGCTTGCGACTAGCGCTTGACCGGCTCGCCGGTGTACGGGTCGTACTTCCACTCCTCCACCGGGCGCGGGTGGCTCGGCAGGGCGGGCGCCGCGGGCACGGCCGGGGCCACGCTGTCGAGCGGCATGATGATCCAGAGGACCACGTAGATCAGCGGGCTCACGCCGCCGGCGAACACCGCCAGCACGAAGAGCAGCCGCACGATCGCCGGGTCGATGTTGAAGTAGCGGGCCAGGCCGCCGCACACGCCGGCGATCATCTTGTCGCCGCTGGTGCGCTTGAGCTGCGTGTCGAACATTGCCGTCCTCCTGTATCGCTGCCGGGGCGCCGCGCCGGCGTCCGCTTCGCTGTCGTCTCGCCCTATCGGACGACGGAAGGGTGGCGGGTGTTGCAGGATGGCGGAGGGGCCGGGGGCGATGCGCGCCCACGGCCCCTCCATAGGTCGTTTCGTGAAGGGGCAAGCCCCTCCACACCTCCCCAGTTTCGTGGTGAGGCAGGCCTCTCCACACCTCCCGAAGCAGTTTCGTGGAGCGGCAAGCCCCTCCACAGCTCCGCTACCGCACGACGAACACGGCAGTAGTGCGAGGCGGCACGGTGACGCTGCCCGCGGCGCTGTTGTAGCTGGAGGTCCGCACCACGCTGTCGGCCGACTCGGCCTGGACGGGGTGCAGGCTCATCTTCAGGTCCCGCAGCGACGTGTCGCTGAAGTCTTGCTCCTCGTCGTCGGCGTTGAACACCACGCAGATCCCCGTGATGTTCGGGTCCAGGTCCGCGCCCACAGTGTCATCGATGCAGTAGACAATCAGGCCGGGGGTCTGGGCCGGGCCGTTGTTCAGGAAGCGCACCCGCTCCTTGATCTGCTGCGCGGTGGTGAGCCGGAAGAGCGGCGAGCTCTGGCGGATCCGCAACATCTCGCGGAAGTGCGTCGCAGCGTCCACGATGTCTGACGGCGCCGGCTTCAGGTCCGGGTCGGCGAGCAGCGGCTGCATCACGCCCCACTCCGGCCGGCTCTCGTTCGGCGGCAGGCCGACGCCCCAGTTGTTCGACTGGTAGCTCCAGTCCAGCCGGTTGAACCAGTCGCCCGAGTTGAAGCTGTTCCGGTCGAGCGACTTCGAGCGCAGCAGCTCCTGCCCGGCCTGGAAGAACGGCACACCCTGGGCGAGCATCACGACGCTGATGCCCAGGTTCTGCATCCGCACGCGGTCCTTCATCGAGGTGGCCAGCGGAGCCGCGTACTGGATCTTGTCGAACAGCGTCTCGTTGTCGTGGGCCTCGATGTAGGTGATGACCTCCTGCGGGTCCTTGGTGTAGCCCGCCGGCGAGCCGTTGTAGTCCACCTGGCTACCCTTGACCCGCACGCCGGTGCGGTCCACCAGCTCGTAGTCGGCCAGGTTGGCCGCCAGGCCCACCTTGATCTGGTCCTGGTAGAGCAGCAGCCGCGCCTTCTGCTCCTCCAGGGTCCCCTGGTCCAGCGCGTTCGGGTCGGTGAACAGGCCGTTGACGAAGCCCTGGCGCTTCTTCTGCTGCCCGCCGTCGAACGGCCCGCCGCCGCGGACCGCGTCGCGCAGGCGGTCGCTGAACGTGCCGATCCCGGTGCCAGCCATGTTCAGCTGCGTGGCGTTGACGCCGCGGGCGCCGTCGGCCACCTCGCCGAAGTTCCAGCCCTCGCCGTAGAGGTAGATGCTCTTGCCGTCCACGCCGTCCTTCGCAAGCGTGAGCTTGTCCAGCTCGGCGCGCAGCTTGAGCATGTTGGCCTTCATGTGGTGGCCCATCAGGTCGAAGCGGAAGCCGGTGACTTTGTAGGCCTTCGCCCAGGTGATCACCGAGTCGATCATGAGCTTCTCCATCATGACGTGCTCGGTGGCGGTGTTCTCGCAGCAGGTGCTGTTCTCGACCTGGCCGCTGTCCGGCTTGAGCCGGTGGTAGTACCCCGGCACCACGCGGTCCAGCACCGACTTCGGATCCTGGCCGCTCTTGGCGGTGTGGTTGTACACCACATCCATCACCACGCGCAGCTTGTTGCGATGCAGCGCCTGGACCATGCTGCGGAACTCGAGGATGCGCGCGCTGCCGTCCGTGACGCGGGCGTAGCTGCCCTCGGGCACGGTGTAGTGCAGCGGGTCGTAGCACCAGTTGAAGCCGTCCTCGTCCTTCACCGCCTCGACGGCGTCGGCCTGCTCCTCAGAGTCCGGCGGGTAGGTCGCGAGCAGCGCCGCGTCCGGCGTCTTCCAGGTGGACTTATCCTCGTTGATGCTGGCGCAGTCGAAGGCCGGCAGCAGGTGGACGTGGGTCAGGCCGTCCTTCGCGAGCTGGCGCAGGTGCAGCATACCGGCCGACTCGTTCAGCGTGAAGGCGCTGAAGGTCCCGCGCATGTTCGCCGGCACTGTCGGGTCATTCGCGCTGAAGTCGCGCACGTGCAGCTCGTAGAGAACGATGTCCTCGGGCGCGCGCAGCGCCGGGGCCGGGAAGGTGTCCCACGCCGGCGGCTTGAGCGCCCCCGCGTTCAGGTTCACGATCTGGCTGCGCGTGCTGTTGGTGGACAGGCTCAGCGAGTACGGGTCGGTGACGAGGTTGACCTCGACCTTGCCGGTGCTCGGAGCGTAGACAGTGACCTCGTAGAGGTAGAAGCGTCCGGTCCAGTCGGCGGCGCCCGTAGCGTTCCACACGCCGGTGGCCGGGTCGGCGGTCATGGGCAGAATCTGCGCCGCTGTAGCCGCCTTCGAGTCGGCGAACAGGTGCAGCCGCACGCTCTGGGCCGTAGGCGCCCAGACCCGCAGCGTCGGGCGGCCGCCGCTGTAGGTCACGCCCAGGTCGCCGCCGTAGGCGAACAGGTCGTCCAGCACGCCGGGGATCTGGATGCCGGTGGCGTCCACCAGGTCGCCGTCGTCATCCTTCGCCTCGACGGCGAGCTGCCCCTTGAGGATCGCTGGCACCTTGGGCAGGTCGGCCGGGGCGATCTTCAGCGCCGCGTAGTCCTTCAGGTGCGGGTACCTCGCCTTGAGCGCGGCGCTCAGGCCGGCCGGGTCGAGGGTCAGCGCGAGCGACTGCCCGCCGGCCACGCCGTCCGGGGTGAGCGACAGGCCACCGTCCGCCTTGTAGTGCAGCGCGTAGTCGTTCTGCGCGGCGTCGGCGACCTCCCAGGCGATGGTGTCCTCGGCGACCCAGTGCGCCGCCTGGCGGCCGATGTTGCCCGCCGCCGCGCCGTCGATCACCGTCAGCACCTTGGTGGCCGCGACGTACTGGAACGTGACCGGGGCGTTGTCCTCAGGCACGGTGAAGCCGATGTTCGGCCCGTTCTGGACGCCGCCCTGGCCGTAGTTCTCAGTCCAGCTCTCGTTGATAGCCACCTTGACCTCGTAGTTGCCGGCCGGCAGCTTCGTAGTGACGAAGGTGTAGGTTCCGTCGCCGTCCGTGTCCTGTAGCCACGAGCGCAGACAGTCCGGCTGCCAGTCGCCGGGGCACCCCAGCTCGCTCTGGAAGTTGCCGGGCGCGGTGGCGATCACCGCGTTCCTGTTGCTGGTGACCCACTTGCTCTTGTGGTCGTAGTAGAACGTGACCGACGCCGGGGACGCCAGGTTCAGCGGGATGTTCGCGCCGTTGCGGGTGGCGTTCGCGCCGTAGTTCTCGGTCCACGAGCCGTTGATCGCCGCCTTGTACTCCCAGTTCCCGGCCGGGATGTCGAACGACTGCTGCCACACATCGTCGGCGGTGTCATAGGTCAGGAAGGTGGTGCTGCACTCCGGCTGCCAGTCGCCCGGGCAGCCGAGCTCGCTCTGGAAGCTGCCGGGGATGGTGACCGAGTCCAGGCCGTTGCCGCCGCCGACGAACTCCTCGATGATCAGGATGCGCGTCGCCGAGTCGTACGAGAAGCGCATGCGCGCGCCGTTCTCGGGCACGGTGAAGCCGATGTTCGGCCCGTTCTGGACGCCGCCCTGGCCGTAGTTCTCAGACCAGCTCTCGTCGATCGCCACCATGGCCTCGTAGCTGCCGGCCGGGATCTTGTCGGTGACGAAGCTATACGTCCCGTCACCGTCCACGTCCTGCAGCCACGAGCGCAGACAGTCCGGCTGCCAGTCGCCGGGGCACCCCAGCTCGCTCTGGAAGTCGCCGGGCACGGTGGCGATCACCGCGCTGCTGCTGCTGGTGATCCAGTTGCTCTTGTGGTCGTAGTAGAACGTGACCGACGCCGAAGAGGCAAGGCTCAGCGGGATGTTCGCCCCGCCGCGCGCGCCGCCCGCGCCGTAGTTCTCGTCCCAGCTGTTGTTCAGCGCGACCTTGTACTCATAGTCGCCGGCCGGCAGGCTGAACGTCTTCTGCCAGACGTCGTCGTCGCGCTCCCAGGTCAGGTGGGACGCGGCGCAGTCGGGCTGCCAGTCGCCGGGGCAGCCGATCTCACTCTGGAGGCTCCCCACGAGGGTCGCGAAGTCGGGGTTGTTGCCGCGATCCTCGCCGCGCACCACGCCCACGCTGTCGCTGGCGATCGCGCCGTAGCTCGCGCCGCTGTCGTCCGTCACGTCGTTGGCGATCGCCTTGAACACCACCGGCGTGTCGGCCGGGATGTCGGAGACGTCGTAGAACACGCGGTAGGGCGCGTTGTTGTCGGTGCCGATCACCTCGTAGGGCTGGCTGCCCACCTTGACGGCAAACGTCACCTCGACGAGGCTGTCCGCGGGGGCGCTGGCAGCCACCTCGATGCGGCCGCGCACAATCGCGTCGGCCGACGGCTTGGTGATCTCGACGGCGGGCGCGGCGCTGTTGGCCGCCAGCGGGGCGCTGGCCTTGTAGATCACCAGGCCGAGCCCGGGGACGCTCACGGGCAGCGCGCCGTCGGCGCCGGTGGTGAGCGCGGGCGCGCCGGCCGGGTAGACAGCGGTGAACTGCGTATTGGCGGAGAAGGTCGGCACCTGGGCCTGCTTCGCCGCGGCAGCGTTGTTCAGCGCCACCACATACTCCACCAGCTCGTCCCGGTCGATGCGCGAGAAGGCGTAGATCCCAGCCACATTTTCGCTGAAGCGGTGGATCTGCGCGCCGCGGCGCAGCGCCACATTGTTCGCGCGGATGGTGGCCAGATCGCTGATCGCCTGGTACAGCGGGTGGGCCATGTCGAAGTTATCGTCGGCGGTGGTATTGGCGGTGCCGATCAGGTCGTCGTCGTTGTAGCTCGCCACCAAGCTCGGCATCATGTCCTGGCGGGCGTCCTTGTCGCCGCCGTCCCCCACGAAGCCCTGCTCGTCGCCGTAGTACACCACCGGCATGCCGCGGGCGGTGAACATCAGCGCGTGCGCCAGCTTCGAGCGCGCCAGCAGCTCGGCGTCCGCAGCGCTCGTGTTGTCCTGCTTCAGGAACAGGCCGACGCGCCCCATGTCGTGGTTGCCGAGGAAGGTCGGCTGGCTGTAGGCGTTGCTGTCGGCGTCGGTGTAGTAGTCATCCTTCGCGAAGAAGTCGCGCAGGTCGTTGGTGGCGCGCTTCTGCGAGGCGAAGCCACGGGCCGTGCCCTGGAAGCCGAAGTCAAGCGTGGCCGGAAGCTTGCCCGCCGTGCTGTAGATGCTCTTGAAGGCCGGGTCGCCGTCAAACACCTCGCCGAACATGAAGAAGTCCGGCTTGCCGTTCGCCTTGGCGTAATCCATGATCGCCGGGCCGAACTCCTGCCAGAACTCGATGTTGACGTGCTTGACCGTGTCGATGCGGAAGCCGTCGATCCCCAGCTCCGAGATCCAGGTCTGGTAGATCTCCGTCATGCCATCGACCACGTCCGGGTGCTCGGTGAAGAGGTCGTCCAGGCTCTTGATGAAGTCGCCGTAGGTCGAGTTCTCGCCGGTGTAATCGGTGTCGCCGCGGTTGTGGTAGTAGCGCAGGTCGTTGAGCCACGCGGGGGCCTTGATATTGGCCTCGTCAGCGTCGGGGACGACCGGGGTGTACGGGAAGCTCGTCTCGATGTCAAGCGCGGGGAAGCTCGGGTCGCCCGCGACCGCGACGTCGTCGAAAGTCGTGCCGTCCGCCCGCTTGTAGGGGTACTCCGCCTTGCTGCGGTACGGGACGCCATTGGCCGTCTCGAACCCCTTGTAGCGGATCACATCGGCGGTGTGGTTGGTGATAATGTCGAAGAAGACCTTGATACCGCGGCTGTGCGCGTCGGCGATCAGGTCGGCCAGCTCCTGGTTGGAGCCGAAGTGCGGGTCGATCTGGGTGAAGTCGGTGATCCAGTAGCCGTGGTAGCCGGCCGACTTCCCGTTCGGGCTGGAGGAGTCGTCCTGGACCGGCTTATTCTTGAAGAGCGGCGTCATCCAGATCGCGCCGATGCCGAGCTCCGCGAGGTAGGGGAGCTTGGCCTTGAGGCCGGCGAGGTCACCGCCGTGGTAGTAGCCTTTGTCCTGGGGCCAGTAGCCGTGGTCGGTGACGCCCCCGCTCAGGCCGCCCTGGTCGTTGGCGGGGTCGCCGTTGCTGAAGCGATCCGGCATGACGAAGTAGAAGACGCTGTCCTGGATCTCCTGCTGCAGACTCTCGCGCACGAGCGCCTCGTCGCCGGGCTCGGCGGCCGTGGCCACCGGCGGGCCGGCGCCGGGGATCCCGGCGGCAGAGAGCAGGAGCAGGGCGATCAGGGGGAGGGAGAGCCAGCGGAAGCGGTGGTGTGGCCTCACAATCAGCTCCTTTGCTTGTGACCTGTGGCCATCGTGGCGCCCGCGCCACCAGGCGCGCCGTCGCGCGGCAGACACAGTTCGGCGCCGAAGGGCCGCCCGGTGGCGCGGACGGTCATCTCCAGCACAGAGCATGTGTCACAAGAGCGCACACAATATGCATTTACCGTGCGTATGTGTTTTGGATGCGTGCGAGTATAGCACGCTCACCTAAACCGGTCAAGAGGGACGCGAGCGTGTTTCCAACCATCGCGCGAGGGCATCTCAAACGCACAAAGCCGCCCACGGCAGCGCGCCGCGGGCGGCCAGAATGAAAAGATTGTTATAGGCGGCTTACCCCAGCGTGTGCGCCAGACGCTCCATGCGCTCGACGAACATCGCCAGGAAGGCCGGGCTGTCGAAGCCTGTCACCGCGCGGAGGTTGGGGCGCGGGCGGAAAGAGCGGCGCCACTGGGGCGGGGTGGCGGGCGCGTCGAAGCCCAGGATATCGTGCGCGTCCGGCTCGCGGTGCAGCAGGCCCACATAGCTGATCACCGTCTTGCCGGCGGTGAGCTCGCTGGCGTGCTCGATCGCCACGTGCATCGCCTCGGTGCGGGCCAGCTCAGGCTGGAAGGCGAGCGCCAGCGCGATCGGGTCGTTGATCGAGCAGCCGGCGTAGCCGAAGGCCGCCAGATGGAACTCCAGGTAGAAGCGCACCGCGTCGGCGATGAAGCGCGGCAGCGCCGAGGGGGCGCGCAGCAGCCGATCGACGTCGGCCTGGGTCAGCAGCACATCGCGCGTGATGTCCCACGGCAGCAGCGTGATCGGCATGCCGCTCTCCAGCACCATGTGCGCGGCGTGCGGGTCCACATAGAAGTTGAACTCCGCCAGCGAGGTGGTGTTGCCGTCCACCCGCAGCGCGCCACCCATGATAATCACCTCGCGCACGGCCTGCACGATGCGCGGCTCCTTGCGAATCGCCAGCGCCACGTTGGTGAGCGGCGCCACCGCCACCAGCGTGACCTCGCCAGGGGCCGCCATGATCTCGCGGATGATCATGTCCACCGCGTGCTCCTGGGAGGGCTGCGCGGGAGAGGGTGTCAGGCGCGCGTACCCCAGGCCGCTGTCGCCGTGGGTCTCGGGGGCGGTGAACGGCTGCCGAATGAGGGGCAGCGCCACGCCCGGGCAGACAGGCACGTCGGTGCGCCCCGCCAGCGCCAGCACGCCGAGCGCGTTGCGGACGCCATCCTCCATCGAGCAGTTCCCCCCGGTGACGCTCACCGCCGCCAGCTCCACCTCGGGCGAGGCGAGCGCCAGCAGGATGGCGAGCGCGTCGTCGATGCCGGGGTCTGTGTCGAGGATCACGCGGCGGGGCATGGCGGCATTCCTTTCAGCAGAGCAGAGACACGGGGATTATAGCAGAGCGGGGGAGCCCGACCCCCCGCACGGCCCCGAATGGTATAATGCCCGCGACAGTGTCGCTGCAGGAGCCGAGCGTGCGCGCATACCTTGACATCGAGACCACCTTCGAGGGCGCGATCAGCGTCGTCGGCATCTACCGCCCCGACATCGGCACCATCCAGCTCGTGGGCGGCGGCGTACAGGATCTTGCGCTCTTTGAGGCGCTCGACGGCGTCCAGACGATCGTCACCTTCAACGGCAGCAGCTTCGACCTGCCGGTGATCCGCAAGCGCATGTACGTGGACCTGAAGCGCGACTACGAGCACTCCGACCTGATGTACATCTGCCGCCGCAAGGGGCTCCGCGGCGGCCTCAAGCACGTCGAGACCGTGCTCGGGATCGGGCGCGCCACCGCCGGCATCACCGGGTGGGACGCACCGCGCCTCTGGCACCGCTACGAGGCCCGCGGCGACCGGGCCGCCCTGCACACCCTGCTTGACTACAACCGCGAGGACGTGGTGAACCTGGCGCTCATGGAGGAGCGGCTGGGGCTGGCGCCGGAGATGCCCACATGCGCCGAGATACGCCAGATCTTCGCCTGACTCCCACACGATAGACCTGACAATGCAGCAGAAAGTTCTCAATAACCGCTACGAGCTCGAGCAGAAGATCGGCGAGGGCGGCATGGCCCGGGTGTACCGCGGCCGCGACCTGCGCCTCAACCGGCGCGTCGCGGTCAAGGTGCTCCACCCGCACCACGCCTCCGACGTCGGCTTCCTGCAGCGATTCCACCACGAGGCGCAGGCCGCCGCCAACCTCCACCACCCGGCGATCGTCGATGTCTACGACGTCGGCCAGGACGACGGGATCCACTATATCGTGATGGAGTACGTGGACGGCAGCGACCTCAAGAGCCTCATCCGGCGCGGCCCGCTCTCCCCGGAGCAGGCGATCCCGATCGCCGCCGCCGCCGCCGAGGGGCTCGAGGCCGCCCACCGGCTCGGCATGGTCCACCGCGACGTCAAGCCGCAGAACATTATCCTCGGCCCGGACGGCCACGTGAAGATCACCGACTTCGGCATCGCCAAGAGCGGGCTCTCCACAGCCATGACCGAGACCGGCGTGACCTTCGGCACGGCCGACTACATCTCTCCCGAGCAAGCCCAGGGCCAGCAGGCTACACCCCGCTCGGATGTCTACGCCCTCGGCGTGACGCTCTACGAGATGCTCACCGGCCGCCTGCCGTTCACGGGGGACAACTCGATCGCGGTGGCGATGCAGCACGTGAGCGTCGACCCGCCGCCGCCACGCATGTTCAACCCGCGCGTCTCGCCGCAGCTCGAGGCGCTGGTGCTGCGCGCGCTCTCGAAGCGGGCCGAGGACCGCCCGGCGTCCGCCCGCGAGTTCGCCCGCCTCCTGCGCGGCTACCAGCACGTGGGCGAGCAGGAGACGATCGTGCGGCCGGTGGCGCCCATGCCCAGGCCCGCCCCGCGCCCCGCACTACCTACCGGCTCCACCGCGCCTGTCCCTCGCACGCCGCTGCCGGCCCCACGCTCAGTCGCCGTCGGCCCGGCGCCCAGCGGGGGAGCGGGCCGTGACATCGGCGTGTTCCTGCTCGGGCTGCTGCTGCTGGGGGTGATCCTCGCGGTGGTCTATGTGGCGGCCACGGTGCCGCTCGGCGATATCTTCGGCGGCGCCTCGGGCAGCACCCGCCCCGGCGCAGCACCCACCGCCACCACCGAGCTCCCGACCCCCAGCCCAACGCCGGAGCTGATCACGGTGCCGGACATCATCGGCCTCGATGAGCGCGGGGCCATCGCGGCGCTCGAGAACGCCGGCCTGCGCCCGTTCGCCGAGCTGCCGCGCTACACCGACCCGCCCACCGACACGGTCACTACACCCGGCCAGGTCTTCGACCAGCTGCCGCGCGCCGGCGACCAGGTCACCGCCACCACCACCGTGACCTATGTCGTCAGCCTTGGGCCGGGCCTTGTGATGGTGCCAGACGTCGTGACGATGCGCGGCCAGGACGCCGAGTTCCAGCTCCAGGGGCTCGGCCTGACTGTAGCACGCGTCCAGGAGCCGGATCGCCTCAGCGAGGGCTTCGTCTTCCGCATGGAGCCGCAGCCCGGCGTGCGACTGCCGCGCGGCCAAAGCGTCACGATCTACGTCAGCCTCGGCGACAAGGTCCGCATGCCCGAGGTCGTGGGCCTGAGCGAGGAGGAGGCCCGCCGCGCGATCGAGGACGCCGGGCTGTTCGTCTCGTTCGCCGACCAGCAGACGTGCGACCGGCTGCCCGCCGGGATCTGCGACCAGTACCCGCCCGGCATCGTCGTGAGCGCTACTGTCGCCGAGGGCGAGCTGGTGGACCGCGGCACAGCGGTCACGCTGGGGGTACGGGCGCCGTGACGAATGCTGCGTGACGAGTGCCGCGCGCCGATATCTCACAGCGGCGCGCGGCCTACTCATTGTTGGGCGCGTCGGTCAACCCTGTCGCGCCGAACCACTAAGCGGCACTCAGCACACTCGGCTACGCCGAAAATGCCTTCGGCGTGCACGACTCACGACTCAAGACTTACGACTCCCGACTCACGACTCAGACTCTCAGCACTATGATAATGATCGAATCCCGCATCGCCGCCGAGCTCGGCCTGAGCCTTTCGTCCGTCTCCCGCACCGTGGCGCTCCTCGACGAGGGCAACACAGTCCCGTTCATCACTCGCTACCGCAAGGAGGCCACCGGCGGCCTCGACGAAGAGCAGATCCGCCGCCTCGCCGAGCGCCTGGAGTACCTGCGCGGCCTCGAGGCCCGCCGCGCCGAGGTGCGCCGGCTGCTCGAGGAGGGCGCGCACCTGACCCCCGAGCTCGACGCGCAGCTCGCCGCCGCCCAGACGCTCCAGGCCGTGGAGGACATCTACCTGCCCTTCCGGCCCAAGCGCCGCACGCGCGCCCAGGTGGCCCGCGAGCAGGGCCTCGCGCCGCTCGCCGAGCTGCTTCTGGCCCAGCACCCCGCCGGCAGCCGCGAGGAGGCGGCCGCCTCGTTCGTGAGCCCGGAGCGCGGTGTGGCCGATGTCGAGGCCGCCCTGGCCGGCGCGCGCGACATCGTGGCCGAGACGGTGGCCGAGACCGCCGCCGTGCGCCAGGCTGTGCGCGAGGCCACCCGCAAGACCGGCGTTGCCCGCGTCTCGCGCAGGGCCGACGCCGACCCCGAGGGTAAGTACCAGCTCTACCACGACTTCGCTGAGAAGCTCGAGACCCTGCCGCCACACCGCATCCTGGCGATCAACCGCGGCGAGCGCGAGGACGTGCTGAAGGTCGAGGTCGACGCCAACCACGACGCCTTCATCGCCACCCTCCAGCGGCGCTACGCTATCGCCCCCGGCTGGGTGGGCGAGGAGGTGCGCGCCGCCGTGGCCGACGGCTACAAGCGGCTGCTGGCACCGGCGATCGAGCGTGACCTGCGCGCCGAGCTCACCGAGCGCGCCGAGACCCACGCCCTGGCCGTCTTCGCCGCCAACCTGCGCGGCCTGCTGCTCCAGCCGCCCCTGCGCGGCCGCGTGGTGATGGGGATCGATCCGGGCTACCGCACCGGCTGCAAAGTGGCCGTGGTGGACGCCACCGGCAAGTACCTCGAGGGCGGCGTGGTCTACCTGCACCAGCCGGATCGCGCCAAGGAGAGCCTGCTCCAGAGCGTGCGGCGCTGGGGCATCCAGGTGATCGCGATCGGCAACGGCACCGCCAGCCGCGAGACCGAGGCGCTGGTGGCCGACATCATCCACCTATTCGACCAGGGACGAAAGTCCAAGGACCAGAGCGCGCCGATGCCCGCGACATCCAGCCAGGGCGCCGGCGACGCACCTGCGTCGGGCGGACCTCTGCCCCTGCGGTACGTGATGGTGAGCGAGGCCGGCGCGTCGGTCTACTCGGCCTCCGAGATCGCGCGCGAGGAGTTTCCCGACCTCGACGCCACCCAGCGCGGCAACGTCTCGATCGCCCGCCGCCTGCAGGACCCGCTGGCTGAGCTGGTGAAGATCGACCCCAAGGCGCTCGGCGTTGGCCTCTACCAGCACGACGTCGACCAGAAGCGGCTCGGCGTCCAGCTCGAGACGGTGGTGGAGAGCTGCGTCAACTACGTCGGCGTAGACCTCAACACTGCCTCGGCCGCCCTGCTCGGCTACGTCTCGGGCCTCACCGCCAGAACCGCGAAGTCGATCGTGGCCCACCGCGAGGCCAACGGCCCCTTCGCGGGCCGCGACCAGCTCCGCAAGGTCAAGGGTCTCGGCCCCAAGGGCTTCGAGCAGGCCGCCGGCTTCCTCCGCATCCCCGGCGCGCGCGACCCGCTCGACAACACGGCCGTCCACCCCGAGTCGTACAGCGCCGCCCGCGCGCTCATCGCCCGCTTCGGCGCCGACGGCGCGCGCCTGCCGGAGGTGGCCTCCCGCGTCCGCCAGACGTTCGCCGCCGGCGAGACCACACTCGCGCGCCTCGCAGCAGAGCTCGGCGTGGGCGAGCCGACCCTGGCCGACATCCTCGACGCCCTGGCACGCCCCGGCCGCGACCCGCGCGACGATGCGTCGCCCCCGATCCTGCGCTCCGACGTGCTCAAGATGGAGGACCTCCAGCCCGGCATGTGGCTCAAGGGCACCGTCCGCAACGTGGTGGACTTCGGCGCCTTCGTCGATATCGGCGTCAAGCAGGACGGCCTGGTGCACGTCTCCGAGCTCGCCGACCGCTTCGTAAAGAACCCTCTCGACGTGGTTCAGGTGGGCGACGTGGTGGACGTGCGCGTGCTGACAATCGATGTGGCCCGCGGGCGGATCGGCCTCAGCATGCGGAAGGCGTGAGCAGCGCTGGGGCCGGGCGTCAGCGGTGCTGCCACGACCCGGCCCCAGCCCTCAGCGAACAGCCCTCAGCACTCGGTCACACCTGCTCCCGTCGCCGGATGCGCTCACCCAGCTGCGTGGTGGCCGGCGCCGGCTCCACATCCAGCTCCTTCCGCAGGGCCTCGACGCACGCCTGATACTGGCGAAGCGCTAGCGGGTGCTGACCCTGGCGCGCATAGCAGCGCATCAGCCGGCAGTGGGCATCTTCGCGGCAGCTGTCGCGCACCAGGATGAGCTGGCACAGGTTGGCGCAGGCCGCGTACTTCCCCTGTCCAAAGTAGATCTGCCCCAGCCGATCCAGCGTGTCCAGGTAGGAGACCCGCAGCCGCTCGCGCGCCAGCACCGGCCAGTCGTCGTATGGGTCGTCCGCCATGAAATCGCCCTGGTACAGCCCGGTGGCCACCTCGTACTCCGCGGTGGCGCCCCCCAGCTCGCCTACCCCCTGGATGCGACGGCCGGCGTCCACGCGCCGCTCGAACTCCTCCGCATCCACCCACAGGCGCAGCTCCGGGTTGATGCGGTACGCGCCTTCGTGGAACAGCACCACCGGGACATCTGTGAGCGCGCGGAACGCCTGCCGCAGCCCGTGCAGCGCCACGTTCAGGCTGTTGCGCGCCGCCTCGGGGGCCGCCTCGGGCCAGAACATATCCATCAGCGTATCGCGCGCGATCGGCTGCGGGTGGTGCGCAGCCAGGTACTTGAACAGCGCCCGCCCGCGCCCGCTGGGCCAGCTCTCCACAGCGCGCTCGTTCACGAGCACGCGGAACGGGCCGAGCATGTGCACCGCCAGCGCCGGCGGCGTGAGCGCAGGATCGCCACTCTCAGGGGAGGCGGGCAGCAGCACAAGCTCGGTGGGGGGCAGGGCGTTCACCTCTCGCTCCAGCAGGCCGCTGCCGGCGCCCGACCTCGCATCCGCGACATCCACTGCCACCGTCACCGCCTCTAGCTCAAGCTGCGACCGCACGAGGGAGAGCGAGGGGCGCAGCGAGAGCACCGCGGGCGGGGGGGCGAGCTCAGGCTCAAGCCGTGGCCGGCGGCGCAGCCCCACCACCCCAAGCAGGGACTGCCACAGGCTCTTCCGCTCCGGCTCCGCGTCCTCGTTCGCCACAAGCACGGGCGCGGGCAGCTTCAGCATCAGCGGCATACGCGACCAGCCGTGGACGTCGAGCAGCAGGTCGAGCCCCTCGGGCGGGGCCGAGAGCGCGCGCCGCAGGTGCTCGGCCGCCTCGAGCTCGGCGCGCTCGGCCGCGACGAACGCCTGCTGGTGAAAGTCGCGCTGGCGCCGGATGTCACGCTGCCGCAGGACTAGCGCGTCCACCTGGCGCAGCAGATCGAGCACCATCGGGTCCCCCACTACCGCGGCCGCCGCCGCCGCCCGCTCGAAGTAGGCCAGCGCGTCGTCCAGCTCACCTGTGGAGGCCGCCAAGCAGCCGAGCTGCCACGCCGCCCACGCCTGGTACCAGGAAAGGTTGACCGCGTCGGCGATCGTGCTCGCGGCCAGCGCCCGCGCCTGGGCGTGCGCGCGGTCCCCCTGCCACGCGGCCAGCGCGCTCTCCGCCAGCATGCTCTGGCACGCGCCCTCGGGGTCGTGCCTGGCGGTGAAGAGCGACGCGGCCATATCGAACGCCTTGCGCGCCACGCCGGGCTGGCCGCGGGCCGAGGCCAGATCGCCGCCAGCGTAGATCAGCCAGGGCCAGGCGCGCAGCGTTGCCGATGGCAGCGCGTCGAGCCAGCCGGCGAGGGTCTGCCACTGGCCGTGGCTCATGCAGCCGTCGGCGGCTGCGGCGATCATCTGAGCGGCAGTGTTGAGATCGCCCGCCTCGAGCAGCAGCGGGATCGCACGCTCGGTTGCACCCTGCTCGCCCAGCCAGCATGCGGCGCGGTGCAGCTGTGTGCCGGCGGGCCTGGCTCCGGCGCGCATCGCCCGCCGCATCGGCTCCCGCCAGTGCCGTCGCACCCACTGCCAGCCCTCCGCCAGGGGTACCATCCAGGGGCCCACGGGTGGGCGACCGGCATCCAGAGCGGCGGCCATCAGCTGCGGGTGGCTGTACTCGAGGTGCAGCGCCAGCGCGAGGGCCTGCTGCGTCTCAGCCGTCGCCGTGGATATCCAGGCCCGCGCGAGCCGCGCCAGCAGGTCGTCTGCCGATCCAGCCTGGACAAGCGACTGCTCCACCAGCGGTGCGCCCAGGGTCGCTGCGGCGGCGCAGATATCTCCCACGATTCCCACCGCCCCACCGCTGACCGCCGTGGCCCGCTCGAGGGCCCGGCGCGAGAGGCCGGCGTCCGCGGCGTCGGCCATGCGGAGAGCTGTCGCCAGGTCCACCCGGAGCTGTGCCGCATCCACGGCGCGCGCTCCCGAGGGCGCCGCGCCGGGTGGCGTGCGTGGGGTCGAGGTCACGACGCAGGCCGTATGCTGGAGGAGCGGGGGCAGCAGGTGGCCGAGCAGCAGGCCGAGCGTCGGCTGCTGGCCAGCGAGCAGGTGGACGTGCTCGATCACCAGAGCGCCACCGGGTGGGAGCGCCCCAGCTAGCTCGTGGCCCAGTTGGACGAAGAGCTGCGGCCAGCCGCAGATCGGGCCAGGGCTACGCCGCATGGCCTCGAGCGTCGCCCCGCCAAAGCCCGGTGCCAGGCGCCGCGCGGCGTGGACCAGCGAGATCAGCAGCATCGCTGGATCACTGTCCTCAACCCCCACGCGCAGCCAGACGGGTGTTTGATGGCGCGCGAGGAGCGTCGTGGCGATCATCTCCGCGGGCAGGTGCGCGCCCGATGAGCTGATCAGTGTCAGACCGTTATCGGCGATACGCTCCAGGGCCACCGGCGGCGACGGTGCGCGTACTACCTTCGGCGCCGCCGATTTCGGCGCAAACGTCATCTCTCACCCCTTTCTACCATAGCACGCTCGTAGTGGAGTGCACGAGGTGGAGCGGCGACCATGACAAACAACGAGCAGCTCCCCTGCCGGCGGCGGGGAGGTACAGAGCCCGTCCAGGACAAGCGACAGATACTCGTACGATGAGCGTGCGTGCCGGTTGTCCGTTAACTAAACGGGCGACCTACTGCCTTCTAGCGCTGGGACTGGTATCGTCTGCCCGCTTGGCGGCCACAGATGACGCCGGGCAGATCGGACGATAGGCACGCTGGGCAAGCGCAGGCGCACAGGGAACCCGCGAGGAAAGCTCGCAGCCTGTACGCTTGGGCGTGGTGAAAGGTGGGAGACTACTACGACTGAGTATAGTTCACGTGAAGGGCGAGATCAAGGCGCGAAGATACGACGAATGTCTGAATTCTACGGAGGGTGCGCTTCACAAGCGCTTCACGCGGGGGTGCCAGGGGACGTGTTCGAGAGCGTCAGGCCCTCGAACACCGTACCGATCTCTCTCTCCGAAGCCCTCGATCCTCCGAACCTCACCGCACGAAACTGCCTATGCCTTGTAGCCGCGCGGGTGCACACTATGCCACTCCCACGCGCTGGAGACGATCTGCTCCAGCGATGGGTACTTGGGCGCCCAGCCAAGCTCGCTGCGGATCTTCTCAGAGGAGGCGATCAGCTCCGCCGGGTCGCCGGGTCGGCGCGGGCCGATCTCGTACGGGATGTCGCGGCCGGACACGCGCTTCGCCATCTCGACGACCTCGAGGTTCGTGAAGCCGCTGCCGTTGCCGAGGTTGTACTTACGGCTCCCAAGGGTATCGATCGCCTGGAGCGCCAGGATGTGCGCCTGAGCCAGATCCAGCACGTGGACGTAGTCACGCACGCAGGTGCCGTCCTTCGTCGGGTAGTCGCCGCCGAAGATCGTCAGCTTCTCGCGCTG
>JBDLTZ010000027.1:0-13958 GCA_039805565.1 Chloroflexota bacterium
GGCTGGGGTGCTGAACGCGCTCGCGTGAGCGCCGCGCAATGTCTCAGGGCTGACCGTTTAAGCTGTCGTTTCAGGAGAGTGCTATGGCAGACGCGCCGCTGAAGATACTGATGATGGCGTCCGAGATGGTGCCGTTCGCCAAGACCGGCGGACTGGCCGACGTCGTCGGCGCGCTGCCGAAGGCGCTCAGGGCGCTGGGGCACGACGTGCGAGTGGCGCTGCCGCACTACGGGCGGATCGACGGGCACAGGTTCGAGGTGCGCCCGGTGCTCGAGCCCTACCCGGTGCTGGTGGACGACCAGGAGGTGCAGGCGAGCCTGGCGGTGACGGAGGTCGCGGCACCGGGGAGCGCCCTGCCGGTGTACATGGTAGAGAACTCGCACTACTTCGACCGCGAGGGGATCTACATGTACGACGACGACGCCGACCGCTTCATCTTCTTCTGCCGTGCAATGCTGGAGGGGACGCGGCGGCTGGGGTGGGCGCCGGACGTCATCCACTGCCACGACTGGCACACTGCGATCGTGCCGAACTGGCTCCGGACCGTCTACCGGGACGACCCGTTCTTCGCAGAGACGGCGTGCGTCTACACGATCCACAATCTGGCCTACCAGGGCATCTTCGGCTACCGTGTGCTCGAGATCGCGGGCGTGGACGAGTACGGCTTCATCGCGCACCCGGACATCCCGCATCTGAATGACGTCGTGGACTTCATGGGGCGGGGGATCTACTACGCCGACATTGTGAACACGGTGAGCCCGACGTACGCGCAGGAGATCCTGCTGCCGGAGTACGGCGAGGGGCTGGACCCCGTGCTGCGCGACCGGCGCGACCGGCTGTACGGGGTGCTGAACGGGATCGACACCGAGATCAACAACCCGGCGACCGACCCGTACATCGCAGCGCGCTTCGACGCGAGCAACCTGGAGGGCAAGGCAGCCTGCAAGCTGGACCTGCAGCGCGAGGCGGGTCTGCCGCCGTCGCCCACGACGCCGGTGATCAGCGCGATCTCGCGCCTGGCAGACCAGAAGGGGTTCGACTTGATCGACCTGATCATCGAGCCGCTGCTGCGGAACCAGGACGTGCAGGTGATCGTGCTCGGGACGGGTGACCAGCGCTACCACGACCGGTTCCAGGAGCTGCGCGCGCGCTTCCCGCAGCAGCTGGCGGTATTCCTGACGTTTAACGCGACGCTGGCGCAGAAGATCTATGCCGGATCAGACATGTTCCTGATGCCGTCGCGGTTCGAGCCATGCGGTCTGGGGCAGATGATCGCGCTGCGCTACGGGACAATCCCGGTGGCGCGCGCCACGGGCGGGCTGGCAGATACCGTACGAAACTACGACCCGGCGACGGGCGAGGGGAACGGCTTCACCTTCACGAGCTACGACTCGATGGCGCTGTACGCGGCACTAGTGCGGGCGCTGGAGACCTACCGCCACCGCGGGCTGTGGCAGCAGTTGATGCTGCGGGCGATGAACGCAGACCACTCGTGGTCGGCGTCGGCGCGGCGCTACGTGGAGCTGTACCGGCGGGCGAAGGCCGGGCGGGGATGAGGATCGAGTGCTGAGATTCGAGGCTTGAGCCTTGAGGCTCGAGGCTTGAGTGCAGCACGCCAAAGGCGTTCTCAGCGCAGCCGAGTGTGCGAGGTGTTGAGGCTCGCACAGTTGGAAGCCGAGAATGGCCCAAAGCGTGCTATAATTGAAAATGCCTATCAATTCCCCCCGGCAGCAGGCGTGCAGCTCCCACGATCCACGGGGACATTCGGCCGCCCACGCAGCGGTCGCAGGAGCAACACGATGGCAACTCTCCGCTTGAACACGACCGGCGAGCTTTCTCTGACTCTGGCGGGCGCCGCCGAGAACCATGTGCTGATGACGCTGCGCCGCTGGCCACACTGGCTGCGGGCGAATGTCGAGCGCAGCCCCGATGACCAAGCGCAGTGCCTCTCAGTGACGCTGGTAGCCGACCCGGTCTACGAGCCGACGCTGCGCGGCATTCTGAAGCATGGCTTCGGCATGACCTTCCCGAGCGACGGCGGCGACAACACCACGATGACCGTCCCCGTGACGCCGACGCCGCGGAAGCGACGGTGAGGCGCGACGGCCGAGGCCAGTGGCTGACGTGGGGCGTGAGCGTCCTAAACGCGGCTCTGGGCGACTACCTCCACAGTCGATCGAACGGACTGGCGATCGAGGCGGCCTGCTACCACCGCGGGGCCCGGCTGAACCTCACACCCAATGCCTTGCGCGCGGCGCACCCCGCGATCACACCGCGGCTGTGCGTGCTCGTCCACGGGCTGGGGTGCCACGAGGGGATCTGGGAGTTCCCACCTGACCCCGGCGATGAGGAACCCTCGTCGTACGGGGCGCTGCTGCATCTGGAGCTGGGCTACACCCCGTTCGCCGTCCGCTACAACACCGGTCTCGCGGTCGCCGAGAGCGGCTGCCGGCTGGCGGGGCTGCTCGCGGAGCTGACGGCGGCCTACCCGGGAGCGATCGAGGAGATCGTCCTGATCGGGCACAGCATGGGCGGGCTGGTGGCACGCCAGGCCGCGCTGACCGCAGCGCGCGACGGCGCAGCATGGGCGGCCCGGCTCACGCGGGTCTTCTACCTTGGGACGCCGCATGACGGGGCTGACCTGGCGCGGCTTGGGCACACGGCGGCAGCGGTGCTCGAGGCCGTGCCAAACCCGGTCACGCGGCTGATCGGCACTGTCATCAACACGCGCAGCGAGGGCATCAAGGATCTGCGGCTGGGGGCGGGCAGCTGCGCCACAGACGCGTGGCCCGCCCACGTCCAGCAGTATGTGATCGCCGGGGCGCTCGGCGGGGACCCAGAGCACCCGGTGAGCTGGCTGATGGGCGATGGACTGGTGCGGCTGCCGGGCGACATGGCCAGGTACGGCGTTCCGGCCGCGCACGTGCGACTGCTCCCGGCCACGCACCATATGCGCCTGACACGCGACCCCGAGGTGTACCGACTGGTCAAGGACTGGTGCGCAGGGACGAACGCTGAACGCCGAACGCTGAACGCCGAACGCTAAACGCCAAAGTGGTGCATGCACCACATCTGTTGTGTTGAGCGCGGCGAAGCATCTCTGGCAGGGACTCTTCGCTGCGCTCAGAGTGATAAGACTCGTACCTGATGACCCGGCCAAGCCTGAGGGCGTCAGGAAGCGGTGCATGACCACCGAGAAGGCTCGATTGCTCCGCCCGCAGCTGTAAGGAGGACGCCGGCATGCACACACTTTCGCAGGAGCAGATTCGCGGCCTGGCCGACCTGGCGCTCGATGCTCTGGCGGCGGGGGTGGATGTGACCGAAACTACACACGCAGCGATCGCGCGGCAGCCGTTCGAGGTCATGGAGCGGGCCGGGCTGGCGCTGCCGCCGGTTCTGCTGGTGGAGCGGATCGAGCGGTCGGTGCGCGGCCAGGTATACAACTCGCTGCGGGCGGCGCATCGTGCGGCCGCCGCGCTCAACGATGCCGCCTGGCGGCTCCTCTAGATCCCCCCAATGTATCTCCCCGAGTTCACGATCCCGCGCGGGTCCCACAGAGCCTTGAGGCGGCGCATGATAACGATCGAAGGCGGCGGCGGCCCCCACAGGTCGAGGTGCTCACGCAGGGCGCCTGAGGCGTGCTCGACGACAGCGTAGCCGCCGAGGAGCGCGAGGCGTGCGCGCAGGGCCGCGAGGCGCACGGCCGTCTCGGTGTGCTCGTGCTCGTCGGCAGGCCAGCGGGCGTAGGCGAGGCCGACGCCTGGCCAGAGCAGCGACTCAGCGTCGGCGGGCTGCTGGCGCTCAAGCTCGGCGGCGAGGGCGGCAAGGGATGCGGGCGATGCGCCGACACGCAGGACGACCTCATGGGCGGCGGTGGGGCGCGGGCGGGAAAACTCCGCGACGTTGCGCCACGCGAAGGCAGCCTCTTCCTCGCTGAGCTCCTGGGCGTCCACGCCCGCACTCTCGGCACGCACGCGGGCTTCGCGCAGCTGGCGCGCGACGCCAGCCGGGACACCGGCGAAGCGGGCGAGGAGCAGCACCGAGCGCTCGGGATGCGCCGGCAGCCTCTCGCCTCCCGGCGCCCCCTCCCTGCCGCGGGAAAGGGGGTGACTCTGCTCTGGCTCGGGGAGGATGGCGAGACTAACGGGCGCGAGCGGGGGCTGGCGCAGGATCTCCGCGAGGGCGAGGGCCTGAGCGCGCGAGGGGCAGGCGAGGGAGAGGGTGGCGACGTGCCCGGAGCGCGGGGCGAGCTTGAAGGTGACCTCGGCGATCACACCGAGGGTGCCGAGCGCGCCGATGTGGAGCTTGTGCGTGTCGTAGCCAGCGACATTCTTGACGACGCGGCCGCCGCTCTTGACGAGGCGGCCATCGCCGAGAGCCACACGCATGCCGAGCACCCAATCGCGCGGGGCGCCGTAGCCGAGTCGCAGGGGACCGCTGAGGCCAGCGGCGAGCAGACCGCCGACAGTGGCGCCCTCGGCGGCGGGCGGGTCCCAGGGGAGCCACTGACCATACTGGCCGAGGTGCGTGTTAAGGGCGGCAAGGGTCACGCCGGCCTCGACGGTGACGGTGAGGTCGGCGGGGGTGTGCTCGACGACGCGGGCGAGGCCGAGGGTGCTGAGGCTCAGCGCGCCCGCAGGAGGCGCGCCGCCGACGTGCTGGTGAAGGCCGGCGCCGCGGGGCACGACCGGCTGAGAGTCGGCGGAGGCGGCACGCAGGGCCTCGGCGAGCTCATGCGCGGTGGTAGGGGTAACAGAGTCGGTCAGTTGCATAGAGTCATTCCTAACGCGCCCTCTTGATAGCGGCTCATGTGCGAACAGAACGTGTGTTTGCAGGAGCGAGAGGAGGCCCCTTACCCCGGCCCTCCGCTCCCTGCCCCAGGAGATTCACCTCAGCGTGATGCGCCAAACTGCTCACTCGCACCGATTTTCTGACCACATCTGAGCGATAGCAATGGGCGTGCTCCACGCGGCTGCTTGCATCGGCTGCGACGGCGAGCGCTCGGGCTGGGCGGGCGGGCGACGGCGCAGGAAGGCGGGCGGACTGGCACCGACGCCACTTTCACGAAGCGGAAAGACGATCAGGCTCGTGCGCACGCAGAGACGTGGCCGTGCACAACTCCCATGCAGCCGAGCAGCGTAAGCGTAGGTCCGGCCCTATTGTGTCGTCGCCGTATACGCCACTCCGCGGCGTCGGATACGTGGCCACCCCGCCAGCCGCAGAGGCCCGACGAGCCAGGACCGGGGCGAACGATACTGGCCAACGAGCGTACTCAACGCCACAGCCAGAACCAGTGCTGCGAGCACTACGGGAGGGCCCCAGCCGGAGGGTATCAGCCGGGCAGCCTGATACGGGAAGGCGCCCGCGAGCCCCACCAGCGCGAGGGCAGCCAAGAACGGCGGCAGGATGGGCTGACAGCGCGCCCTCGCGAGAAGGGCCACGAGCGGCAGGAGCAGCAGCAGCGCCACCAAGCGCCCGCCGCCGAGCAAGTGACGGCTGCTCAGGAACCACGGCTCGGGCGCGGCGGGGCGGAGCGACAGATCGCTCAGCGCAAACCCGAGGCGCCGGGTGTCGAGCGGCGGCCGGAACGTTGGCACATCGAGCGCGATGACACGCGCCGTATCGGACGGCGGCACCAGCAGATGGTACCGACGCCAGTCGCCGGTGACGCGGAACGGGCCGGCGACCCAGGCGCCGTGCGAGAGCGTGAGGTCGGCGGGGGGCGCGTCAGCGGGCCGGGGCGAGGTCATCCGGAGCTGGAGCACAGCCGGGGCGCCCTCGGTGTCTCGGAGCGAGAGAGCGGCCCCTTGCTCAGACCAGTAGAACTCCTCGGTCGCATTCTGCTCATAATCGGTGTTGAAGCCGAGGATGTAGCGCCGCATAGCCGGGCTATCCGCCTCGGACGAGACGCGCGGCCATGCCAGCGCGGCGCCCGCGGCAAAGGTGATGGCGCCGAGGAGAGCAGGGACGGCCGCGAGGACAACCACGCCTGCGACATCGCGGGGGCGCCGCAGCGCTCGGCCGAGTGCGGCGAGCCAGCCGAGCAGCCCGGGCAGTGCGCTGACGCGGACAGTGATGACGGCATGGCGGACGTGCGCAAGCACCGCAGCGATATCGGCGGCGATGTCGGATGGCCGGGCGATGAGGTAGAGCTGGACGACGCCGAGACCGAGAGCGGCCAGGTACAGCACCGCGACAAAGTGCGGGTCGAACAGCCACAGGTTAAGTCGCTCGAGCCTGAGGAAGTCGAACGTCCCCTCCTGATTCAGCGCGTAGGCCAGCGACAGCAGCACAAACACACCGTATCGCCTGGCCAGCAGCGCGTAGATCCCGCCGAGGATGATACATGGATGGACGTAGCGCTGGCGCATGTGGGTGTTGAAGAAGAAGAACGCCACTGCAGCGAGCGTAATGGCCAGGAAGAAGATCTGGTAGTCACGCGACGAGTAGGGCACGTTAGCCAGGCCGGTGCGCGCCACGCGGACGACCATGGGGAGCAGCACGACGGCGGCGTAGGTGAAGAACATCAGGTAGCCCCACCCCCGGAGCGACAGGCCAGCGAAGAGTGTCGCACTCGGGACATAGATCGGCCGCTGTTCGAGCAGCAGGTACCAGATGTTGTAGGCGCTGATCGAGGCAAAGGGCGGCTTGGAGCTAGCATTTAGGTTGAGGTTGAGGAAGCCAGCCAGGTCACCGACAGCGATGAACGGCAGAGCGACCAGCGCCTGCACCCCCAGCGCGGCGAGCGTAGCGCGGAGGAGGGCGCGCTGGCGTATGATCGGCGTCAGCAGGAGCAGCAGGACGATCGGAAGGAAGAGGATCGCCTGGAGCTTGACGTTGAGCGCGAGCACATACGCCACGACTGCCAGGGCCGGGCGGTGCTTCAGGGCAAGCAGGATAGCGGCCAGTACGAGCGTGGTGTGCATCGCGTCGATCTGCGCCCAGATCAGTGTGTTGTACAGGTAGGAGACGTTGAACAGGATGAGCAGTGCGTCGTACGGGTTCGCGCGCTGCTCGTGCAGGATGAGCATCGCCAAGAAAACGCCCGCCACGTCGAACAAGAGCGCCACCACCTTGAGCAGATTGATGTTCGCCTCTAGCTCGGCAGGAGAGCGAAACAGCCAGCCGTAGACATTCAGCACATATAAGAAGATCGGATTGTAGTCCAACTGCGTGATGCGATAGGCGTCTCCGATGCCGTAGGCGGCGATCAGGCGCGCCCAACGCTCGAAGTAGAACTGGTCGCGCGGGTAGCCGCTCACAGGGAGGAGCAGCACCAGCGCGCCGTAGATGATTGCCAGCAGCAGGGCCAACCGCAACGGGCTTGCGGGTTCCTGCACACGATCGGGGTGTGCATCTGGGCGCATACAGTCGTTTTCTTTTCCTTCAGTAGCTGGAACGAAGCAGGGACGCGGCAGCATGCTCGGCGCCCGGGAAGCCGACCTCGCGGTAGTCTCTGGCGACGGCCTGGATATCGAACGGGACGCGGCGGTGCTCGACGCGCCAGGCGCCATCCCAGGTGACGATGGCGTAGACCGCGCGCTGGTCGCCGTCGCGCGGGAGGCCGACGCTGGCGACGTCGACGAGGGTCCAGGGCTCGACGCGGCGGGTGAAGGGCACGTGGTAGTGGCCGAAGGCGACCACCTCGGCGTCGACGCCGTCGAGGAGCGGGCGGACCAGCGACTCGTGGAGCCGGGGCTTGATCGGATCCTCGAGGTTGCGCGGGTTCGCGTGGACGGCGAGGAGCCGGTGGCCTGGGGCAGCCTCAATGCGCTGGCCGAAGGGCAGCCCCTCGAGAAAAGCAATGTCATCCGCCGAGAGGCGCTCGAGGGCGAAGGACACCTGCGGGTCGGGCTCGCGGTCGACGATGTAGCGGTCGCAGTTGCCCATGAGAAACGCGGCGCCGTCGAGCGAGCGCAGGCGGGCGACGGCCTCGGCGGGACGCGGTCCGACGAGCGCCATGTCCCCGGCGACGATCAGGGCATCGGGGGCGGCGTGTTGGCGGATGTCGGCCAGGACGGCCTCAAGGGCGACGATGTTACCGTGGACATCGGACATGATGACGACGCGCACGTTGTTCTCCTGCGCCTAGATCCAGGCGCCGGCCTCCATGGCCCGCGTGGCGCCCTTGGCGTGTTTGATGTCGCCGCAGGAAGCGCCGGTTGGCAGCTGCTTACAGGGGTTCATGGCATCGAGCGGGTCGAAGGCGGCGCGGAGCTGGAGCATGGCCGCGATGTCCTCCTGGGAGTAGATCCAGCTCATGTAGTCGCGCTTCTCGATGCCGATGCCGTGCTCGCCGCTGATGGTGCCGCCGGCGTCGACGCAGGCACGCAGGATCTCCTCGCCGGCGGCGATGGCGCGCTCGCGGACGCCGGGCTCGCGGACGTCGAAGAGCAGCAGCGGGTGGAGGTTGCCATCGCCGGCGTGGAAGATGTTGACGATCAGCAGGTTGTACTTCCGGGCCACCTGCTCGGTGAAGCGCAGTACCTCGGTGAGGCGGGAGCGCGGCACGACGCCGTCCTGGATGTGGTAGTGGGGGCGTAGGCGGCCGCAGGCGGCGAGAGCGCCCTTGCGGCCGGCCCAGAGCTTCTTGCGCTGGGCCTCATCGCGCGCGGCGCGCAGCTCGCGGGCGTCGTGGGCCACACACACCGCCTCGATGCGGCGGGCCTGCTCCTCGAGCTCCTCGCGGAGGCCATCGATCTCGATCAGCAGGACGGCGCGGGCGTCGGTGGGGTAGCCGGCGTGGACTGACTCCTCGACGACGCGGATGCCCTCGCCCTCGAGCATCTCGAGGGCGGCCGGGATGATGCCGGCGGCGATGATCGCCGATACCGTGGCCGAGGCCGCGTCGAGGTCGTCGTAGATCGCCAGGAAGGTACGGACGTCCTCGGGGTTGGGCGTGAGGCGGACGGTGAGGTCGGTGGCGACGCCGAGCGTGCCCTCGCCGCCAACGAACGCCCCAAGCAGGTCGTAGCCGGGGGCGTCGGGGGCGGCGGAGCCCAGCTCGAGGAGCGTGCCGTCGGAGAGAGCGACGGTGGCGGCGACGACGTGGTTGGTGGTGACGCCGTACTTGAGGCAGTGCGGCCCCCCGGCGTTCTCGGCCGCGTTGCCGCCGATGGTGGACGACCGCTGGCTGGAGGGGTCGGGCGCGAAGTGCAGGCCGAGGTGAGCGGTGCGCTCGCTGAGGTCCACGTTCACCAGGCCGGGCTGGACCACGGCGAGGCGGCTTTCGGCATCGACCGAGAGCAGGCGATCGAGGCGGGCGAGCGAGACGACCACGCCGCCCTCGGAGGGGACGGAGCCGCCGGAGAGGCCGGTGCCGGCGCCACGGGCCACGACAGGCCAGCCGGCCTCGGCGGAGACACGTACGGCGGCGGCAACCTCGCGCGCGTCGGCGGGGGCCACGACGACGTCGGGCGTGGCCATGTCGAGCGCCGAGCCGTCGTACTCGTAGAGCATGAGCTCCTCGGCGCGGTGGAGGACCGCTTCCGGCGGCAGTGCGCCCTGGAGGCGGGTAACAAGCTCGGCGCGTGACAGGCGCATCTAGACCTCGTAGTCGATCACGGCGCGGGACTCCAGGAACGGCGACATGAACTCATTGACGGCGACGTGGGCCGGGTGGGCGAGGTAGCCCGGGAGCTGGTCGGCGCGCTCGAGAGTGCTGTCGAGGATGAAAGTCCAGACGACAGGCCGCTCGGAGGGCATACCGCGGTGGCACTTAATATAGGTCAGGCCGGGGATCTGGCCCTGAAGCGCCTCGAGGCGGGCCATGATCTCGGCGAGGGTCTCGTCGGAGGTGTCGGGCTTCTTCTTGAACATGACCATGTGCTTGAGCACGAGCTTGCTCCTGTGGGAGGGGCGGTCCCTCCCCCTACCCCCTCCCGAGGAGGGGGGAAGATTGTCTGCGGAGAGGCCGGGCCCCTCCGCGCCTCATGCGTGTGCCCCTGCAACGAGGGGCAGCTCCGTCTCCTGCGTGCGCCCTGCGGTGAGCGGATGCTCGCTGCGACCCAGCACTAGCCCTCGACGTGGTCGCGCCACGAGTGCTGCGGCTGGTAGCCGAGCACCTGGCGCGCGCCGTCGATGCCCAGCAGGGTGGCGTGCGGGTGGGCCAGCGGGCGGACGGGCACGCTGGGGAAGACCTCGGCCATGAGATCGGCGCTGGGGCGGTTCATCACCGTGTCGTCCGCGGCGATGATGAAGGAGTGCGCGCCGGCGACGTCGGCCTCGAGCCCGAGGCGGCAGCTCTGCGCCACGTCACGGGCATCCACGTAGCCCCAGAGGTTCCACTTACGCGCGTGGGGGTCGCCCCAGTAGCTCGGGAAGCGCTGGTAGGCCTCGGGCTCCATGATATTGGAGAAGCGCAGGCCGACGTAGGGCACGCCGGACCAGCGGCTGAACTGGCGGGCGACCTCCTCGCTGATCACCTTGGAGAGCGCGTAGCTGCTCTCGGGGTAGAGCGGGGCCTGCTCGTCGATCGGGGCGTAGTGCGGCAGGACTTTCTCGAACGGCAGGCCGAGGGTGGTCTCACTCGAGGCCCACACCACGCGCTTCAGGCCGGCGACCTGGGCGGCGCGGAAGACGTTGTAGGTGGTCGTGGTGTTGTGGCGGAACATGCGCTCCTCGGTCCAGCCGCTGGGGTTGGGGTTGGCGGCCAGGTGGACCACGGCGTCGTGGCCGTGCAGCGCCTCGACGGTCTCACCGAGGCTCATGAGGTCCACGGTGAGGAAGCGGCAGAGCTGCTCGCTCGGCGGGGCGATGTCGATGTTGAGCACCTCGTAGCCGCGGCTGATGAGCTCGTGGATGGTGGCGCGGCCGGCCTTGCCGCTGCCGCCGGTGACGACGATCTTTTTCATTGTTTTTCCTCTGGTGAAGGCGCACGCCGCGCCCTCACCAGATTATAAGGGGAGTTTTGCGGAGGGGCTGCGCCCCTCCACACCTCCTGCTCGCGCACCGCGCCGCACTCGAGTGTGACAGGTGTCCTTTGGACGGGCTGCTTCCCTCCACACCTCCCGCTCGCGCACCGCGCCGCACTCGAGTGTAACAGAGGTGTCCTTTGGACGGTCTGCGCCCCTCGACACCTCCCGCTCGCGCACCGCGCCGCACTCGAGTGTGACAGGTGTCCTTTGGACGGGCTGCGCCCCTCCACGCTTCCTGGGCGGCGAAGGCGGATCAGTACCCCTGGACGGCGGGCGCGGCGGACTCGCCGCGGGCCTCGCGGGCGATGGCGACGCCGGCGCTGGTGCCAAGCCGGGATGCGCCGGCCTCAATCATCGCCTGGGCGTCGGCGAGCGAGCGAACGCCGCCAGCGGCCTTGACGAGCGCCGCCCCGGCGACCGCATCGCGCATGAGCGCCACATCACGGGGGGTAGCCCCGGCCGACGCGAAGCCGGTGGAGGTCTTGACGAAATCTGCGCCGACCTCCACAGCCAGGCGGCACGCGGCGACCTTCTCCTCGTCGGTGAGCAACGCCGTCTCGATGATCACTTTGCAGATCGCGCCGCCCTCGTGGGAGGCGGCAACCACCTGGCGGATATCCTCGCGCACGTAGGCGTGATCGCCGGCCTTGAGGCGGCCGATGGCGATGACCATGTCGATCTCGCGCGCACCATCGCGGATGGCACCGCGCGCCTCGAATACCTTGACCTCGGTGGTCGTGGCGCCGAGGGGGAAGCCGACGACCGTGCAGACCTTCGGCTCGGCCCCTTCGAGCAGGCGTGCGCAGACCGGCACGAACGACGGGTTGACGCAGACGCTGGCGAAGCCGTGCTCGCGGGCCTCCTGGCAGAGCTTCTCGATCTGCGTCGGGGTGGCGTCAGGCTTGAGGAGCGTGTGGTCAATAGAGCGGACGACATCCATAGGGCGCCTCCAGGAACTAGTGGGAGAGCCGCGGCAGCGCAAGGAGCGCGTGCGGCACCGAGAGCAGGTCGAGCGGAGCGGGCACGGGCAGGCCGAAGGTCTCGCGGGCCAGGCGCTCGGCCAGCGCCAGCGCCTCGGGCATGTCGACGGCAGCGACCATATGGCATGCGCGCACGACGTCGGGGTGCTCGGCGCCCACCACGATCACCGGGTGCCGCACGAGGACCTGGGCGAGGATGTAGGCGCGCTGGGCCCCGGCGGGGAACCCGGTGCGACGCAGCTCCTCGAGCAGCGCGGCGGGGCTCTGGGCGCGCGCCAGGAGCTCGAAGAAGCGGCGCTCGCCGGTCCCCTCGCCGGCACCCTCTGGGATGGCGGCGGGCAGGAGGATGGGCGCGCCGGGCAGCAGTGGCGTAGCGTCGGAGAGCGCGAGGTAGGTGGCGGCACGGCTGGCCTGGTAGAGGTTGGCACCCTTCGGGCCGCCCACGCCGGCGACGGCGATGTGCGCCGGGCGCTCGACCGGAACCTGGTAGACCGCCCGGCCGCGTGCCACGAGGTCGTCGTGGACAGCTGCGGGAGGCCCCTCGGCGGCGGCGAGGATGGCACCGTCGTCGCCGAGGAGCACGTTGACGACATGGGCGAGGCCGATGCGCTCTCCGGCGCGCCGGACGAACTGCTGGAACGGGTTGCCCTCCACCGCACCGAGGCGCACGCCCGGCCGGTCGAGCATCTGTGGGCCGTGGGTGGCGGAGATGGTGGCCTCACCGCCGCAGCCGATCACGACGGTCTTCGCGCCGCCTGAGTAGCCGGCGTACTGGTGCGGCTCGACGACCCCAGTGGCGAGGAGCAGGTCGGCCTCGACACAGCGGCGACCGGCGACCACCGGCAGGCCGTCGACAGCGTCCAGGTCCACGAGACCGGCAGGGTCGAGCGCGCTATGGTCCACGACGTGGTACCGCGCGGCGATAGTGTGGCCGAGCTTCGCGATCCGCTCGGTGGGGGTGGAGGGGCGGTGCAGGCCGGTGGCGCACAGAAGCGTTATGTCGTCATCGCGCACGCCGCCTTCCTCCAGGATGCGCAGCAGGTAGCCGACGAGGTGCTCATCGGGGCAGGCGCGGGTGGCGTCGGTGAAGGCGATCGTGACGCGCATGCCGGGGCGGGCGAGGTCGGCGAGCGGGCGACCACCGACGAGCGTGATCGTATCGGACGAGCGCTTGGGGGCGCGCGGCTCGGCGACAGTGACGCGCAGGTTGGCGGGGAGCTGGGTGGGCAGCATAGGAGACTTGAGTCTTGAGTCTTGAGTCTAGTCAGGCCAGTCGATCACCACGTAGACCTTGCCCTCCGCCACGCGCGTTTCGTAGGTGGGAATGCGGATGCCGATAGGCGGGACGAGCGCCTTACCGGTGCGAACGCTGTACGTCCAGCCGTGCCACGGGCAGGCGACGGTGTCGTCGATCAGCACCCCGGCGGAGAGCGGGCCACCCTCGTGGCGGCAGGAGTCGCCGAAGGCGTAGATCACGCCGGCCACATTGGCGAGCGCGATCGGCAGGCCGTCCACATCAGCGTAGCGCATGCGGCCGGGCGGCAGGTCGGCCAGCTCGGCGACGAATACAGTCTCACGCGGCATGGGGCTATTGTAGCACGGCGCGTTGCAGGACTGAGCGATGTTTGCTATAATTCCCTGGTCGCACATGGGGAGGTCGCATAGTGGCCTAGTGCGCGGCACTGGAAATGCCGTACGGGGGTAACCTCGTCGTGGGTTCAAATCCCACCCTCCCCGCCAATATTTTGAGCCTCACTTGGGTTAGTTCCGAGTGGTGCAGGCAGGAAGAGTAAGTTTCTTTCGAACCTCACTCAGTGATCGATCAGCAGCAGGGGTAACACCACCCCTGTTACCAATCTGTTCTGTTATTAAGGTTCACTCGTTTCGCGGCAACACAAAGCTGAACCTGATAGGGCACTGTTTGTGTTGGCGGCTCTTCATCGGTAGCGTCGGGAAGAGAGCGGTATCACGTTCGCAGCATTTACCTGTCGAACCTGTTTGACCGAAGACCGTAGTAGGAAGAGCAGGGTCGATGTATTGACGGGTGTAGAGCGATTGGTTG
>JBDLTZ010000028.1:0-5669 GCA_039805565.1 Chloroflexota bacterium
GCACCGGCGTCCCCGGCCGCTGCGACTTCGACACCGGACCGCTCGGCCAGGCGTTCGCTGTCGCCCGCGGCGGCGACGTCCTGACCTACACGCTGCGGCTCCACGCGCTCCCCGACCGCGCGACCGCCGGCGTCACTGGGACGCTCACCTTCGGCGACCTCTGGTACAAGGACGAGCTGATCAGCGCCACCAGCTCGCAGGGGCAGATCACGCCCGGCGCGCCGGGGACCTGGACCTTCGCCCTCGACCTGGGGACGCTGGAGGCGGGCCAGGACGCCGTGGTCACGGTGGCGGTGCGGCCGGTGGACTGGGAGGGGCGGCGCGGCAGCGCGGTCGGCACCACAGTGATGATCGCGCTGGCCGGCGCGGGCGCGACGCGTAGCTACCAGCTCGACGTGCGCGCGCCGGACTCCGTCCTGCCCGCCGCCCTGCCGACCCCGCGCCAGTACCTCCCGCTCCTGAGGCGCTCCTAGCGCCCACTGCTACGTAGAAAGCATCCTCTTGTGAACGACACTGACCCGGTCTCCTTCGTCATCCTGCTTGTCATTTACTGCCTGGCGGGCGCCGAGTGGGCGCTGTTCTTACGCGGCGACCAGCGCTGGAAGCAATACGCCGCCGCCGCCATCGCGCTCGTCGTCGTCGGCCTGGCCATCGCGGCCACGCACGAGCCGATCTGGTGACTCCATCCCGGGCTTAGACACCCCCTCTGTGCTGAGGCGCCCGCTATGCCGCAGCATCCTAACCTCGCTGCCCTCACCCGCTGCGGGCGCCGCCATCACGACCTCGCGGTGCTCCGTGGGAGAGGCCGCCCGCGCCGAGTGGCACGAGCGGCGGGATGCAGCTCGTCATCCACTCCGACCTCGACCCCAAGAGCAACAACACGCTGCCCACAGACGCGGTGTACCGCTCGACGGGCGCGGAAATCTCCTGGCCGGCGGGCGAGGTGCTGGATTTCACGCCGCGCACGAGCATCGCGCTGCCGAGCATGACGGCAGCAGAGGCGCAGTTCTACGCGTATGAGGCGCGCATCACCGGCTGGAGCGTGGTGTCGTTCGGCGCCGAGGGCGCGACGGCCACGGCCGACGGCGCAGCGGCGAGCGACAAGGACGCGCTCGGACGCACCGGCTGCCGCCAGGGGTCCACGACCCGCAGCGGCCTCAATGGCTGCGTCTACAGCTACATCGGCGGCGACGACGCGACGAAGCCGGTTGACCAGCAGGCAATGCCGAGCGAGGCGCAGATGGCCTCCCAGGCGCACGTCTACTGGTCGCCACAGCGCCCGGCGTCGATGCGGGCCAACGTCTACACCTACAAGGTGCGGGGGCTCGTCACACCGACCCTGACGGTGCAGGTTCAGGTGGAAGTAGACGTGGTGAGCCGGGAGACGGGAGTGGTGCTCGACACCCGCGCGACCGCGCACGCGCAGACCTACACCGTGCGGCTCGTCGCTCCTCGGAGCGTGAAGTGACACAGCGAACGGGGCGGGAGGATACCCTCCCGCCCCGCCCTTCGAGGAAGCCGATGTTTCTACTGACCTTCCATCGCCATCGTGGCGAAGCCATGCAGGAAGCCGATGCCGATCTCGTAGACGGCGTTCGGGTCATAGCCGGGGAAACCGGGGTGCAGCGAGCTTTCGCACGACAGGATGAGGTTGCGGTGCACGGTGCTCGCCATCCAGCCGTTGACGACGTTCTCGGGCGAGCTGGCGCCCGACAGGTTCTCGCCTACGGCGGTGCTATCAAAGCCGCCGTTCTCAGGGCGCTCATACCAGTCGATCGGGCTGTGCTGGTAGATACCGTTCACCCGCATGTAGGTGCTCCAGTTGCGGGCGCCGATGGTCAGGCGGGGGTCACGGACAGCGGCGGGGCAGCCAGCCTTGGCGCGCTCGACGTTGATGAGGCGGATGACCTCGATCTCGCACGCCTCGTTGTCCCAGGTGTCGGTCGCCGGGAAGTAGCAGCCGTTGCCGATGCTGTGGTCGGGCGGAGTGGGCGAGGCTGTGGGGAACGGCGTGGTGGTGGGCGGGATGACGTCGATCGGGTTGACGGCGTTGCCGCGCACCATCGGCATGTAGCTGCGCGGGGTGAGCGCGTCGAAGATGGTCTGCGCGGCGGCGGTGCCAGCCAGAACCAGCACGGCGGCGACGGCTATGAGCAGGCGGGGAAGAGTTCGCATGGGATGGTCTCCTGGGGGTCGGACGCGAGCGGCGTGAGCATCGGTAGAGGTACCAGGGTGCGTCGTAGCGGGATGATTGCACACCGCCAGAACCAACAGGGCACCGCGCCGCACGCGCGTTCCCGTTGACGCCCTGCCCCTCCCCGCGTACCATGCGCTCCCAGAGCATCACCACGCGGAGCACCGCACACACATGACCGAGCCCGCCGACAACCCGCAGCACGAGACCCCCGACCCGCTCACGGTGGGGGAACTACGGCCATTGAAGGATTGGGTAAAAGAGTTTCCTCTTAGCTACCATTCACTCAGAACGTACGCAAAGAATGGCCGGCTACGTGCCGTCAAATTTGGCAATCAGTGGGCGACTACGCGTGCAGCTATCGAAGAGTATCTTGCCACACGTGACCTCGATAGCATTCCCAAAAAATACCGCAAGCTCTCTTGACCGTTTCTCATTTTTGAGATACCATAGCCCCTAGAAATGACCGCAGCTGCATAAGTGTCGTTACCACCTACGCAGCCGCTAACCCACACCTGTCTGTCCCAGGTGCATGGCTGGGTGCATGATACACGATCATGCGGCGACCCCGGCGGCACTCTGCATTGGCAGTGGGGTGCCGTTTTCGATTCCGCGCTTTGGTCGTTTCTGCGGAGCCAGCGCCGGAGGTCGCCGTGCAAGACACGGTCCTTTCCCCGTGCGCGCCGTCGGCCTCCGGTGAGGAGGTCGCCCCGGTGCGCGCCACCACCCTACCCATCGTCGTCCCCTGTGACGACGCCGCAATCGCCCCGCTCGACGTCCTCGACCTCGCGGTCCTGATCTGCGAGCGCCCGGCGACCGCCGCCGCGCTGCTCGGCGCACTCACGCCGGCCCAGCGGCACGCACAGGCCATCGCGCACGCGAGCTGGCTCAGTCAGCGCGGCCTTGTCACCGCGCCCGCCACGCTCCTCCGCGCCTGGGACGCGCTGCTCCGCCAGCATCTCCACCGCCCCCACCGCCGCCACACCCGCCCGCCCGCGCCGCGCAGGCCGAGGCCCACGCCGCCTACCTCGCCCGGCACGGCCTCCGGGCCAGCCCGCTGGCGGTGCTCGTAGCCTGGGAGGAGCTTCTGCTGCCGCTGGCGCGGCCGTGAGTCGCTGCGCGCTCTGCGGTCAGCCCATCGCGCCCACAGACGGCGGCGTCCCGACCAGCGATGGCATGCGCGTCCACGTCGCCTGCGCCGACCTCGTCGCGCGAGCGGCGTGGATGCGGCGCCGGGCGCTGGCGCTACGCGACCTGGGGCTGCTGCTGGCCGCTGCCGCCGTGCTACTCGCCGCCGGCATCGCGCTGCCTGCCGTCACGCTCGGCGGGATCGTGGGCCTCGCGCTGCACGCAGCCGCGCACCGCCGGTTCTGGCATCACGTCACGCGCGGCGTCACTCGGCCTGGGCGGGGCCACTGAGCAGGAGCAGACGCATGAGCAGCCAATCGGATACTGGACCCGCCGCGTGCGCGGTCTGCGGGCGCTCGCTTCGCCCCGGCGATCGCCTGGTGATGCTCCGCGACGGGGCGCTCGCCCACATCCGCTGCGCCCGCCCGCCGCGTGAGAAACGCCCGCAGGTGACTCGCCAGCCGGACTCGCTCGCGCATACCTCGTTCCCGCGCCGCAGGCGGCGCGGCAGCTGATGACAGCACGGAGCACTGCGGTTGAACAGACGGGTGAGCCTACCCTACGACAGGCGAACGCTCGGGAGCTCTCGCCCTCAGCCCTGTGCCTTCCGCGCAGGTAAGGATGTCACGATGACCAACCTTCTCGCCGCCGTCATCACCGTGACCGGCGTCCGCCCGCTCTTGTTCCATCACTTCAGCCCGAGCTCGATCCCATTGGTCAAAGAGGAGAGATCAGGTGTGGCCGGTAACGATCCTGACGAATGGCGAAAGACCGTGCTCGTCACCGAGACCGGCCAGCTCTACCTCGAGCCCTCCTACGCCTTCGGCGCCTTGCGCGACGCCGCCAAGCTGACCCCGAGGAAGCGCGGCACGCTCCAGCCGCTGCTCACCTCGACACTCCAGGTACCGGGCGACCGCCTGCTCGTCGACCGCTTCCTGCCCGACCCGATCGACACCGACCCATCCAACCCGGTCTACATCGATGTCCGCACCGTGAAAAACCCTGCCACGCGCGGCCGCAACATCCGCTACCGAGTTGCCACGTCGGCCGGCTGGCGCGTGACCTTCACCGCCGAATGGGACAAGACCGTCGTCAGCCGCAGCGAGTTCCTCGCCGTCCTGCTGGACGCCGGTCGCTTCTGCGGGTTTGGGGACGGGAGAAACATTGGCTTTGGACGCTTCTCCGTCGACATCGAGCGGGACGTTGTCATCACCGAGCTGACACCTGACCTCCTCGGTCACTGACCGGGGCCATGCGGTGAGGTGGGGCCTGGCGGGGTATGGCCGGCGCGGTTGGGCACGGTTCGGCAAGGTATGGACCATCGCACGAGACAGTGCGGTGTGGGAGCCAGGACAGCACACCGACGCGAACACCCGCTCAGATACTGGACAGGAGAGGGCATGGGCAGACGACGACGACTTCCGCGCGAGCTCTGGCAGGCGACACGCGTGGCGGTCTGGCTCCGTGACCAGGGCCGCTGCCAGGGGCAGTATTGTGACCACCTGCCACCCTGGTCGCTGGATCTCGACCACGCGCACATCGACCACGTCCGCCCGCTCAGCCGGGGCGGCTCGAACGACGTGACGAACCTGCGCACGCTCTGCCGGCGCTGCCACACCCTGCGCGCCGACCACCGGCACCAGGGCATGGTCCGCGGCGCGCTGCGGGACGGCATCATCCCGCCCGACTGGCGCGCGCTCGTCTGGGACGATCTGGCAGACGACCCACCCGGAGGAAATGACGCATGATCTTTCATAATTCTCGCGATCACGTCGCGTACCAGGATCTCAGGCGCGCCGCATCCGAGCTGGCCGCGGCCGCCACGCAGCTCCTCGCCGCCCCCGGCGTGGCGGACACCGACGTGCGCGCAGTCGCGACGAGCCTCGGAGCGCTAGAATACGAGCTCGGGGCCCATTGTGCGCGGTGCGGCAGTCCGTTTGTGGTCATCGACCTGCTCGGCGGCTCCCCTGCCACGACGGCGCTGTACGGCGCGATCTGCACGGCCTGCTTCTTTGACGTGCGCCCGAGCGAGCGCCCCAGCTCGCTCCGCGCCGCGCAGCTCGCCACGATCGCCGCCGCGCACCCCGGCCGGGTGGCCACCGCCCTCAGCGCGGCGCTCGAGCGTGGCGTCATTGCTGACTATCAGCTGGACACGATGCTCGGCACCGACACGCTCGGCGTCGCCTGCCTCGCGCTCTGCCGCCTCCCGCGCGCGGACCATCGCGACGCGGACATCGCCCACCTCGCGATGGCGACCAGCATCGCGCCCGAGCGGATCGCCGCGCTCCTCGCGCTCGTAGAAGCGCCCCCGGCCCCCGACGACGCTGCCGCCCCCGACGACGCTGGC
>JBDLTZ010000029.1:0-4329 GCA_039805565.1 Chloroflexota bacterium
AGCAGTACAGCTTCGATACGACACCGGGCACGCCGCGCTTTATGAGCTCATCCGCCGCGCCCTGCGCCTAGAGCTCACCACACCAGCCCGCCATCCACCTGCACCACGCTCCCCGTCATGAAGCTCGACTCGTCAGAGGCCAGGAAGACGTAGACCGCGGCGAGCTCCTCGGGCTTGCCGAGGCGGCGCAGCGGGGTGCGCTCGGTCACCGTGGTGATGACCTTCTCGGGGATGGTGCCGACCATCTCGGTGGCGACGAACCCGGGCGTCACGGCGTTGACGCGCACATTGCTGGGGCCGAGCTCGCGCGCCCAGGTCTTCGTCATGGCGATCACGCCGCCCTTGGTGGCGGCGTAGTTCGTCTGGCCGAAGTTGCCGTACAGGCCGACGATCGAGCTGACGTTGATGATCGAGCCGGCGCCGCGGGCCGTCATGTGCGGGGCCGCGGCGCGGGTGCAGAGCCAGACCCCCTTCAGGTTGACGTCGATCACCGTGTCCCACTGCTGCTCGGTCATCTTGACCATGCGCGCGTCACGGGTGATGCCGGCGTTGTTCAGCAGCACGTCCACCCCGCCGCCCCAGCCCGCGGCCCGCGCCACGGCATCCTCCACTGAGTCAGCCCGCGCGACGTCCAGGTGCACCGCCAGGGCAGCGCCGTCGCGCGCCGTGATCTCGGCCGCCACCGACTCGGCGGCCGTGAGGTTGATGTCGGCCACCACCACACGCGCACCCTCGCGGGCGAACGCGAGCGCGGCGGCCTTGCCGATGCCCTGGCCGGCGCCGGTGACGAAGGCCACTTTCTGTTGCAGGCGCATCTTCACCCTCCTACGCCGACCGGTCGGCCAGCCACGCGTCGAGCTGGGGCCAGAGCCCCTTGCGCGCGCCGCTGCCGGCCATGATGCCGATGTGGCCGCCCGGGACGACGATCTGCTGCTTGTCGGCCGTCCCCGCCGCCGCGAGGATGGTGTCCGACTGGCACGGCGGCACGATGTGGTCCTGGCGCGCGATGATGTTGAGGAGCGAGGCCTTGATGTCGGCCACGTCCACCACCCGGCCGCGCATGTGCCAGCGCTTCGTCATGAGCTTATCGCCGCGGTAGAGGTCGTTCACCAGCTGGCGGTAGGCGGCGCCCGCGAAGGGCACGCCGTCGCTCACCCAGGTGTTCATGGCCTGCCAGGACTCGACGATGCGCTCGTCGTCCAGATTGTCGAGCAGGCGCAGGTAGTTGCCGACGTAGTTCTCCACCGGCTTGAGCAGCTTCGAGCCGGCGTCGATGAACTCGGGGGGCATGTTGCCGCCGTTGAGCTCGGTGATCAGCTCGACGTTGAAGTACTCGGGGGCCAGCCACTTGGGGAACGGCCCCATCGCCATGCGCTGGGAGAAGTCCAGCGGCGCGGTGAGCAGCACCAGGTTGCGCAGGCCGTCGTCGGGGCGCATGCTGGCGTAGATTGTGGCCAGGGTGGCGCCGATGCACCAGCCGAGCATGCTGAAGTCGCGCTGGCCGGAGTGGGCCTGGACGCGGCGGACGGCGCGCGGCAGGTAGTCCAGCGCGTAGTCCTCGAAGGTCAGGTCGGCGTCCTCTGGGCCGGGCGTGCCCCAGTCCAGCAGGTAGACCTCGTACCCCTGCCCGACCATGTACTCGACGAAGCTGTTGCCGGGGCGCAGGTCGAAGATGTACGGCTTGTTGATCAGCGCGAACACCAGCAGCAGGGGCACGCGTCTGCGGCGCTCGGGCGGCACGGTCGGGTAGTAGTGGTAGAGCTTGGTCTTGTTCAGGGTCCAGATCGTCTCTTTCGGCGTCTGCGCCACGGCAGCGGTCTGCTTGCCGCTGGCGATGCGGACGCCGGCCTGGGCGCCCTTCTGGAGCCGCTCGATCTCGGCGTACATGCTGCGCGCCGCGGCCGAGAGGTCGAAGGGCGATGTATCCGCGGGTGTGGTCATCCTGTGCTCCTCTTCTGTTGCCACAAAGAGCGGAGAGGGCGCCGAGGGGGCCCCCCGGCCGCGGCCTCCGCTCTCCTGCGGCCGAAACCCAACGGAGGGCTAGAACCCCTCGATCGCTCGGTCCTCTTTGATGTCCTCGGCGGTGGGCGGCTCCTCGGGCTCCTTCACCTTGCGGCCGCGCTGGGCCCTGGGGGCGGCCGGCGGCGGCGGAGGAGCCTGCAGGCGCTCCAGGAGGTGCAGCAGCCGGTCGGTCTTGTCGTCCAGGGTCTTGAGCCGGTCCTCCAGGCCGTCGAGCTCGACCTGCTCGCCCTCCTGGCGCGCGGACTGGGCTAGCTCCTCCTCGAGCATCTCGACGATCACGGGCGCCTGGGCCCGGATGGCGACCGCGATCTGGTCGATCTTGACCTCGATGTCATCCAGCCGCATCTCGACGCTGGTCATGCGCTTCGCCAGGGTGACGACCTCGTCGCGCGAGGGCAGGCTCAGCCGTGCAAGCGCGGTCTTCATGTACTGATCCACCGCGCGCTGGAGCGGCGCCGAGGCCGCGAGGTAGGTGTCGAGGTAGGCCCCGAGCCCGCGCGCGAAGGTCTCGGTGTTCACCGCCTCGACCATGGTCTTCGCCCAGGCGTCGAGCGTCGCGTCGCGCAGTGAGCGCAGGCTGCCGATCGGGTCGTTCGGCGTGATGCCATTCTTCTGTGCCATACAGGCTCCTTCCGCACGCGCTCATGACGCGCGGCGGCATTCCGATGGGCGAATCGTACCACGCGAAGTTACACCATGGTTACATGGGGTAGGCCGGATTCTGCTAGCATGGCGGCGGAGCTCGGCTGAGGAAGGAGGGGCGGGTGCTGGGGAGGTTTCACGTGACACAGGCGGACCTGCTGGGGCGCGGCGGGGAGTCCGAGGTCTACGCGCTGGAAGGCGCGCGCGTGCTGCGGGTCTACAAGGAGGGCATGGACCCGGGCTACGTCGCGCGGCGCGCGGCCCTCTATGCGCTGCTGGAGGCGCGGCGGCCGGCGTTCGAGCTGCCCGTCGTGCTCGAGAGCGGCGTCGAGGGCGGGCGGCTCTACACCGTCGAGCGGCGCATGCGCGGCCGCGACTTCGCCGCCGCCCTGCCCACGCTACACGGCGCGGAGCGCGAGCGGGCGCTGGCGAGCTACCTGCGCACCGCCGCGCAGATCGGCGCGCTGCGCTTCCCCGAGGAGCCCTTCGGCGAGCTGCTCACCCCCGGCGAGCCGCTCCGGCGCGACTCGTGGCCGGAGTTCGTGTGGGACCGCGCGCAGCAGGCCCTGGCCGACAGCCTGCCGCACCTCGAGCGCGACGTGCCGCGCATCCACGAGCTGCTGGCGCACGTGCGCGCGGAGCTCCGCGCGCTCGAGGGGCTCGCGGAGAAGGCGCTGGTCCACGGCGACTACTTCCCCGGCAACTGCTACATCGATGACACGCTCAACGTGTGCGGCGTGGGTGACTTTGGCTACACCACGGTGGTGGGGGACCCGCGGCTGGACCTGGCCGGCGCGGTGGCCTACCTCGAGGTGACGGACGGCTACCGGCCGGAGGACACGCCGCTGATGATGCGGCTGCTGGCCGAGGCGCACGGCCCGGAGATGGCGCGCTGGATCGGTCTGTACCGCCTCTACTGCGCGCTGTACTTCTCGGTCTGCTTCGACTCGGACCCGCGGACGTACGCGTGGGCCGTGCGGAACCTCAACGCGTGGGGTGGCGAGCGCTGAGGAGTGAGCCTTGAGTGCGGAGTGCTGCCTGCCGCCCGCGTCGAGGCTCCAATGCACGCGAGCGCACAGGCACACAGTATTCAACTCCTAGCTCAGCCCCCACTGTCGCCTTACTCCACCGTCACGCTCTTGGCGAGGTTGCGCGGCTGGTCCACGTCGGCGCCGCGCCGCACCGCGAAGTGGTACGCCAGCAGCTGCATCGGGATGCTCGTCAGCAGCGGGGTGAGCAGCGGCAGCGTCTCCGGCACTTCGATGGCGTAGTCCGCCTTCTCGCGCACCCGCTCGTCCCCCTCGGTCACGATCGCGATCACGTGGCCGCCGCGCGCGCGCACCTGCTCCACGTTCGAGAGCATCTTCTCGTAGACCGCGTCGCGCACCGCCACGCACACCACCGGCAGGTCGCGGTCGATCAGCGCGATCGGGCCGTGCTTCATCTCGCCGGCCGGATACCCTTCCGCGTGGATGTAGGAGATCTCCTTCAGCTTCAGCGCCCCTTCGAGGGCGATGGGGTAGGAGATGCCGCGGCCCAGGTACAGGAAGTCGCGCGCGTCCTTGTATTTCCTCGCGATGGCCGCAATCTCCGGCTCGCGTTTCAGGAATTCCTCGATCTTGCGCGGCAGCTCGGTCAGGTCGATGAGGTGCAGTGAGACCTCCT
>JBDLTZ010000030.1:0-7143 GCA_039805565.1 Chloroflexota bacterium
CCGAGCACCAGACCCAGCAGCCCCGCCTCGCGGCGACCAGGCGCCGGGCCGCCAGCATAACGGATACTCCCCAGCAGCAGGTATGTAGAGGCACACGCGAGCATGCTGTCGGGGATCGCCAGGCGGTCGTGCAGCGCCGGGAGGGGGGCGGTGGCGTACAGTAGTGCCGCCAGCAGGCCCCCGCCCGCCGAGCCAAGCGCACGCCCGGACAGCGCCAGCCCAACCACCGTCAGCGCGCCGCAGCCCACCGAGAGAAGCCGGCCTGGAAGCAGTGGGGCGACGGGGAGCGGTGCGAGGGCCGCGAGCGCCAGCTCCTGGATGAGTTTACCGTCTGCGAGGGTCGTGCGGAGCGCAGCAGGGAAGGCCGCGGCGCGCACCAGGTAGACCGCCTCATCGTTGAACAGCGGGATCGCCAGCAGCCCAGGCAGACGAGCGAGCACGTAGATTGCGACGACGAGCAGGAGCACTCGGCGTTCGGTCATTACACACCTAGGCGCGGCCCGGGGACAGCGTTGGCGCGGGCGATCACCCCGTAGAGCGCGCCCGAGGGGCGCAGGCGGCGCTCGCCAGTGCGCTCGTCCATCGCATACAGCCCGAAGCGCATGCCCCAGCCCTCAGCCCACTCGAAGTTGTCCACCAGCGACCACATGAACACACCGCGCACGTCGACGCCATCCCGGATGGCCTTGTGGACGGCCGCCAGGTGGGTGAGAATGAAGTGCGGCCGCTGGTCGTCATCGGCGTCGGGGAGCCCGGTCTCGGTGATGTAGATCGGCATCTTGAGACGCCGGTGGACCCGCCGCAGCGCGCGGTAGAGCCCCTCGGGATAGATCTCGCCGAAGGAGGCGCCGAGGAAGCCCTTGTCGCTCTGCTCGAAGTGCTCGGGCGTAAAGCGGCGGCCGAACATCTGGAGCGGCGCGCGCGGGTCGAAGGCCACATGGTCCCGGCTGTAGTAGTTCATGCCGAAGAAGTCGCTCGAGGCGCGCGTGACCTCAAGCAGGCGCGTGTTGAAGACCCAGTCGTAGATCGCGGTGATCAGCACGTCGCGCTTGGCGGGAGTGGCCGGGTCCAGCACACGCTTGTGGTGGACGATGCCGATGCGGTGGGCCGGGTGGAGGCCGTGGACGACGCGCGCGGCGATCTGGTGGCCGCGCACCATGTTGCTGAAGACCCGCAGCGAGGCGCGCACGTCGATGCGGCCGGGGGGCCAGTGCCCGAGGACGTAGCTCAGCGCGGTGTAGACCGTGGGCTCGTTGATAGTGCACCAGAGCTCGCAGAGGTCGCCGAGCTCGCCCACCACGCGCTCGACGTAGCGACCGAACTTGGCTGGGGTGGCGGGGTTGAGCCAGGCGCCCTGGGCCTCAAGCCACAGCGGGTTGGTGAAGTGGTGCAGTGTCACCATCGGGGTCATACCACGGGTGCGGATGCCCTCGAGGATCTCGCGGTAGCGCCGGATCGCGGCGGGGTCCCAGCGCCCCTCCTCGGGCTCGACGCGGCTCCACTCGACCGACATGCGGTGGGCATTGGTGCCGAGGGCCTGGGCGCGGTCGAGGTCCTGCTCGGCGCCGGTCCACCAGCCGCAGGCGTCGCCACTGACGTCGCCGCGCCAGCAGCGGCCCTCCTGCTCCCACTCCCACCACTGGTTGTTGCAGTTGCCCCCCTCGACCTGGTGGGCGCTGGTGGCGGTGCCCCAGAGGAAGCCCGGCGGGAAGCGCAGCGGCTCAGCAACCGCTGTAACAATCCGCTCTGTTATGTCTATCTCGGTAGTCATACAGTGTTCGTCGTGCTCAGCGATACTCATGCTAAATAGTTCCAGACAAACCAATCAGTCTGGTGGGTGGGTTTCAGGGAGGGCCAAGCGCTCCCTGGCTCCCCCTTCCCAAACCACGTCTGTGGTTATATGTAGCGAGGAGTATAGCACGACGAGGGCCGAGGGAGAGAGCTGAACGCTTCGAGTCGTCGGTCGTCGGTCGTCTGTCGCCGGTCACCGGTCGTCACGGGACAAAGCAGTGCGGGTTAGCGCGCGCGAGGTCGTCGGCGGCGCGGAATCCCTGGAGCACGAGTGGGGTGCCGAGGCTGCCGAGGGCCACGATCGGGCCGGTGACCATGAAGGTGTAGCGGCCGGTACGCTTGGGGTCGGGCAGCGAGCAGTAGCGCGCGAAGCCCTCTTTGCCGAGCTCGGTCTCGACATACTCGCGGTCGGCGCCGAGCTTGAAGCCCTGGCCGAAGATCTTCACCTGGAGCTGCCGCAGGATGGTCTTGTCGAAGTCGTGCAGGGTCTGGGTAACGAACATCCAGCCGACGCCGTACTTGCCAGTCATGCGGATGCTCTGGGCGAGCAGGGTGCGCGTGCGTGCGCCGTCGGTGCTTTCGGATGCGTGCTCGCCGGCGAAGAGGTGCGCCTCATCGAGCAGCACAAGCGCATTGGAGGTCTGGCCGCTCTGGAACGAGCGGTGGATGACGTGGCGCAGGCGGGTGAGGATTTCGTTCAGCAGGAAGTAGGGGGTCTGGTCGGCGCCGTCCTGGGCGAAGGAGAGCACCACCACGGCGCGGTCGCTGAGCACCTTCTGGATCACCTGCGAGAGCGGGGTGCGGCCGGAGTCGGTACGGAAGGCGCGCAGCGACTCCTCCCAGACGCGGCGCAGGCGCGGCTCGTCGAGGCTGTAGCGGGCGAGGACGTCGGCGGCGCGCTGGCCCTCGCCGGGGGTGGTGCCGGGGCGGGTGGCGTAGATCACATCGGCGAAGCGCGCCAGGTCCTTCACCAGCAGGGGCAGGTCGGCGGCCTTGAGGTCGCGGATGGGGCGGCGCCGGCCCTGGGAGTCGGTCAGGTCGGCCAGGAGCCCGGCGAGGCGCTCGGCGGCCTCGCGCTCCTTGTTGGCGCCCTTGAAGCCGAGGCTCTCAAAGAGCCCGGCGCGGCGCAGAACCTCGGCGAAGGCCTCGGGGCCCTCGAGGGCCACGTCATCGGTGGAGAGCACCTGGGCGGAGCGCGAGGTGCGCAGGCCGCCGAGCAGGCGCTTGATGCTGAAGTCCACCCGGTGGTCGCCGGCGGCGAACCGGTCGCGGCCGAACTCCCCCTGCGGGTCGAGCACCAGGATGCCGAGCTGGGGGTTGGCGGCGAAGCCGGCCAGCAGCTGAGCGGCCATAATCGACTTGCCGCTGCGGGTCTGGCCGAAGATACCGAGCATCACCGCCTCGCCGAAGCCGCCCTGCTCGGTGGAGCCGAAGTGGCGCAGGGTGAGCGGCACGGGCAGGCCGTCGCCGGGGGACTGGCCGGCGTAGAAGATGCCGGGCTCGGTGTGGACCAGGTCCTGGAGCGTCTGGGCGTCGGCGGGGTAGACGGGGGTGCCGCTGGGGGGCGGGGTGGAGAGGGTGGTCCTTCGCACCACGCGGCCGGCGTCATCGAGCAGGAACACGCCGAGGGCGGTGAGCTGGGCGGCGGTGAGGTCACTTTCGCCGGAGAGGGCCGGGAGCGCACCCTGGTGCTTGATCACCGCGCGGATGACCGGGTCCTCGTGCCAGCGGTTGCGGGTGACGATGCCGCCGAGCTGGCAGAGGGCGCGCTTGCGGTAGGCCTTGCCGTTGAAGCGCTCGTAGACCTCGAAGGTGACCCAGGCGTGGTCCAGCGCGCGGTCGCGGGCGGTCTCGAGGATATCGACGGTGAACTGCGTAGTGGAGTTGGGGCTGCCGATCACGGCGATCGGGGCGGCCACCAGCGGCGCTTCGGCGCCCCGCGCGCTCTCGCCGGCGCGGGCGTAGGTCTCGCGGCTCTCTCGCAGCGGTTTCACTCGTCCCCCCTCTGGTTGCACTTCGAACAAAAATGCTGAACACTTGTTCAGAGTATAGCAGTCTGTGGGGCAGAGATCAAGGGGTTGATAAGAACATGTGTAAACAGTTTTACGAACGAGTGTTCTACATCACAGCAACACCCGGGCATCCGCAAAGCGGCGGCGCGCGGAGGCGGGCTCTCGCCCACGCTCCGCGCGCCGCAGCGGCTGGAACAGCCGATCCCGGTGCTACAGTTGTGTACCGCGTCCTGATGCCCAGGAGCGTTCAGCGTCTAGCGCTCTGCCCTAGGGCAGGTGCGCATCGAACGTGCCATAGAGCCAGTTGAGGTCATCGGCGCGGTCGACGCGGTACACCCCGCCGGTGCCGGCGCAGGAACCATTGAGGCCGAAGGAGGTCACGCCGCCCACCACGTTCGAGCTGCCGATGAAGTTCGGGCCGCCCGAGTCGCCGAAGCAGGCGCCGCCAGTGTTGGCGTTGTTCGACAGCAGCAGCGAGAAGTCGCCGGTGAAGCCGGTGTTGATCTGGAGCAGGCGCGGGGTGGCCACCATCCGCACCCGCAGCGCGCAGCGCGTTCGCGTCGGTCACGGACACCGAGCTGAAGGCGGGGTTGGTGAACACGTCAACGTCGTTGGTGGATACCAATCTTTGCGTCCCAGGGGAGAGAGCCGCGGGAGGAATCCCCCGCGGCTCACGCAGCTCACCGCAGCGTCGTCGCCGTCGCGATATTGGAGTAGGCCGAGGCGCCGCCGCCATTGGTGGCGCGCACGCGATAGCGGTAGGCGGTGTTCTTCGCCAGGCCGGTGTTGCTGAAGCTGGTCACATTCGCCCCGACGGTGGCGACCTGCGCGAACTTGGTGCAGGTCGCGCCGCGGCAGCGCTCGATCGTGAAGCCGGTCTCGTTGGTGGCAGTATCGGTCCAGGTCAGGTTGATCTGGGAGCGAGAGACCGCGGTGGCCGCGAGGTTGGTCGGCGCGGCGGGCACGGCGGGTGGGGGCGGCGGCGCGCTCTCGCTCACAGACGTGGCGCCGTCCACTACCAGCGCGAAGGGCTGTGGGCCGTTCGGCACGTTGAAGCCGGCCACCTCGATCCTCCAGGTCCCGGCGGCCGGCGCCTGGATGTAGATATTCTCGACGTTGTTGCGGCGGTCGGTGCTGCCGCCGCTGGCGCTCCAGCCGCCGCCGAAGACGTTGCCGAGGTAGGTGATCGACCCGTTCGGCGCGATCACGCGCAGGTCAAGGTCGTTGACCAGATTGATGCTGGCGGCCTCGGTGGAGGCGTGGTCGCTCCACACCAGCGTGACCTTCAGCGCGCCGCTCGAGAGGGTTACGTCGTAGGCCTTGACGCCATTGGTGGCGAGGCTGGTCGACGATTCCACGAACCTGGCCGTGCCATCGGTGGCGGCGTCCAGGTTGATGCGGCCCCACCCCTCGTGGCTATTGGGAATGGGGAAGTCGTTGTCGCTCGCGCCGTCGTTGTTCTCGTCGGCCATATCCACGGCCGAGTTGATCAGCGTGGCCTTGACGAGTGCGGCGCTGGCGCTCACGCTGTGGGCCTTCTGGTAGTAGTCGCGCACGACAGTGGCGGCCCCGGCGGCGATCGGGTTGGACATCGAGGTGCCGCCGAAGTACTTATACGCGCCGTTGATAGGCATGCCCCAGCCGTCGGACTGGTAGGAGCTGTTGCGGGGGTTGGTGGTCGTGCCGTACCCCTCGCGGAACTGGTCCGAGTAGGTCGCCAGGATCCAGGTGCCCGGAGCGGTCACGTCAGGCTTGATGCGGCCGTCGTCGGTGGGGCCGCGGCTGGAGAAGGCCGCCATCTGCTCCTGGTTGCCGGCGGTCTGATCGTTGGCAATCGGCGCGGCCGGGTAGTCGCTGCCCCAGCGCTGGCCGTAGGTGCCGAGGAAGTTGCTGCCGGACATTGTCCCGCAGGTCTGGTTGCTCTGGTAGGTGGCGTCGCGCGAGGTGTAGCTGAGCGACTGGTCGCAGGGGTAGCCATCGGCGCGCTGGTTCTCGCTCGCGCCGATGGTGATCACATTCTTGGCGGTCGCCGGCGCGCCGATTGAGTCGTTGTCCACCACCCCATTGGCGTTGGCGTCGATGCCCTCGTTGCCAGCCGAGAAGGTGATCGTCATGTCCTTGTTGGACCAGATGAAGTCGTCTGCCGCGACGCTGTTGGCGGTGTAGTCCCCGGCGGCGGCGCTGCCCCAGGAGTTGGCGTGGATGCGCGCGCCGGCACTGTAGGCCTGCTGGAAGAGCTGGCGCAGGTCAGCGGGCAGGCCAGTGAGGTAGTAGTCGTTCTGGTAGCCGTAGAAGGTCTTGCAGAGGTTCGAGGTGACGACGTAGTTCTCGGTAGCCTGGAAGACGAGGCGGGCCGCAGGCGCGACGCCCCTGCCGAGGAGGTTCGTGGTGCCGGTGCCGTCGCTCAGCACCGAGCCGGCGACGTGGGTGCCATGGCCGCTGTCCACGTCCACCGCGCCGTCGTCCACGATCTGCTGGAAGCAGGAGTCGGTCGTGCCGACCCAGTTGAAGATGTTGCTGACGCGTCCGGCGAAGCCGGCGGGCGAGGGGCTGCCGGTGCCGTTGAAGAAGCCGGTGTCAGCCACAGCGGCTGTCTGCGTCGAGCCGTCGTAGCCGCGGCTGGCAGCGGCGCCGTTGGAGGAGTTGGCGGCGTTGGCGCCGATGATCACCCGCGCGTACTCGTCGTGCTTCTCAGGGAGCAGGAAGTTCTCGACCCATGCCACGTCGAGCACCTGGGCGATCGCGTCGAGCTGTGTGGCGTCGGCTGCCACGAGCAGGTGCTGGCCCTGCCGCGCGAGCACGACAGCCCCCGTGGCAGCGATCTGGGCCGCGGCCTGGCCGGCGTCAGCGCCGCGTTCAACCCGCACCGCGAAGGGGTTGGCGCCGCTGCGACTGAGCGTGGGGCTGAGCTTGAAGGCCGGGTGGAACAGCTCGACCGCCAGCACCTCGGGCAGCTGCGCCACGCGCGCGGCCTCGGCGGGGTTCATGCGGGCCTTGAAGGCGAACTCCGGCACGTAGTCCAGCAGCTCAGCGCCGCTGGCCGCTGCCGCATCTTTCCAGGCCTGGTCGACGGGGCCGCGGAACTGGACCAGGTAGTAGCCGCGCTGGCCCTGGGCGTAGCCGCTGATCGTGAGACCGGGCGGGATGGCGGGGCGCTCGCCGCGCGCCGGGGTGTACTGCGCGGCCTTGAGGAGGATGGGGGGCTCGGCGGCCTGGGAGGCGGGCGCGCCGCGCGCGGGGAGCGCGGTGAGCACCGCGAGCAGCAGCGCGGCCACAAGGGCGGTGGTACGGGTACCTGTCATCCGTGTGCTCCTCCTGGTACTGCTGAAGGATACCTGTG
>JBDLTZ010000031.1:0-23260 GCA_039805565.1 Chloroflexota bacterium
CAGGCCGCGATCACCATGCCGGCGAAGGAGTTGTCCTTCACGCCCGCCGCCCACTCGGCGCCCCACCACGGGATGTTGGCGTCAATGCCCTCCTTGCGGGCGCGCGCCGCCATCTCGAAGGGGCGGGTGGCCTTCTCCTCGATCAGGATCTTGGTGCCGTCCAGGTAGCCCTCGCCCTGCTGGCGGTAGAGCGCACCGTAGATGTCGGTGCCGGCGTCGGCGAAGAGGCTGGTCTTGCCGCCGCTCTTCTCCTTGAACTCCGTGGCGAATGCGAAGAAGTCATCCCAGGTCTTCTTGTCCGTGCCGATCATCTCCTCGATCTTCTCCGGCTCGGTCGGGTAGCCGGCGGCCTCGAAGAGATCAGTGCGGTACCAGAAGCCCGCAGGCCCGATGTCCCACGGCATGGCGACGAGGCGGCCGTCGGCAGTGGAGCCCTGCGTCCACTTGTAGGCCACCATATCCTTCTCGAACGAGCCGCCGTCGAACGGCGCGGCCTTCAGGTCGGCCAGGCCGCCCTTGGCGGTGAAGCCGCCGATGCGCCCGATCTCGAGCGAGGCCACGTCCGGCGCGCCCGAGCCGGCGGCGAAGGAGGTCAGCAGCTTGTCGTGGGCGTCGGCGAAGGGGGTGTTGACGAAGTTCACCTTGACCTGGGGGTTAACCTTGGCGTACTCGTCGGCCCAGACCTGGCCAACCGCGTCCCACCACCAGAAGGTGATCTCGGTCACCGCCGTGTTGCCCTGGACGGGTGCCTCGGCCGCCGGCTGCTCGGCCTGGCCGCCAGCCGCAGGCGCCGGCGCGGCCGCGTTGCCGCCACAAGCCGCCAGAAGACCAACGCCGCCCATCGCCGCAGCGGCGCGCAGGAAATTGCGTCGGGAGAGTTTGCTCGCCATGGTTGCTGTCCTCTTTCTGTTCCTTCGTTGGAGTCAGGGGTCACGGTCCTGCCATCAGGCGCAACGGGCGCCCGCAGACCTGGACGAACGAGCATCAGGCGTTCGGTACGTCGAACACCTGCTCGACGGAGTTGCGGCGTCTTAGCACCGCTGGGCATTTGTGTTCAGGCCATGCTCGGGCCTGAGCCTGCGCCGTGTTTGCTACCTCCATTCGCTTGCGAATACGGCATACAGAGTTGCTCGGGCATGTGCCCGGCCGCGGAGAAAGCTCTGAGTAGGAAGTGAAAGGGGCATCAGCATGTATACACCTCGTACGCAAAAAGAGGTGTAATCGATGGGCACACTAACGTGCGCCGCCGCCCACGCTGATAACGTGTCCGGGTGAGCGAAGCTGCACTACCATACCATCAAGACTGTACGACGTCATTGTCAGTACCTATTGGTGGCGGCCCAATCCGCGCGGGCCTGTGGGGATGATCAGATTAGGCCAATGGAACGTGATAATGATTATACAGAAGATGTGCGTGATCGTCAAGTGACCGGTCACATGTCCTGAACACTTGACACAGCTTGCCCCACTGCGTATAGTTCTCGCACTCACGGCACCACGTGTTCTGTGGTTGCCTTTGGGCTTCGTGGAAGGCTCTCACGTGACTCACCCCCCATGGCGCGTCGCAATTGTCGACGACGATCGCGCGTACACCGAGATGGTGTCCGATGTGCTCGCTGAAGAAGGCTTCGAGGTGCTCTCCTTCCGCAACAGCGCCGATGCTCGCCGCCTTCTCCCGGCCGCGCGCCCCGACCTCGTTATTCTGGACCTGTGGCTCGAGCACCCGGGCTCCGGCCTCGCTCTGGCGACGTGGCTGTATGAGGAGCCGGCAACCCGCTCCATTCCGCTCGTGATCTGCTCGGGCGATACAGCACAACTCCGGAGCAACACCCGCACCACCTCGCTCGGAACGTACACGACGCTCCACAAACCCTTCGATCTTGACGAGCTCCTCGACGCCGTACGACGTATGCTCCCCTCCGCCCCGCTCTTGAGCGGCGCCTCCTACTAAAGAGCTCCACACAAACCAATCCGTTTGGGGGTGGGTTTCAGGGAGGGGTTAGCCCACCCAGGCCCACCCTTAACGAATAACATCGGTGGTTTTATGTTGCCCTACACGTTTCCTGGCATACCTCTTGCGAATCCTGGGTTTCAGCACCTCATTCTGTCGAAGAGGAGAGAGACCCATGGTTCAGAACCACACTGGGGGCGCCGGGCTCCCCTCGGCCTTCGGCTCCACCGAGGTCGAGCGCACGATCAAGAACATCCCGGGGCTCGAGGAGGCCGGCCTGCGCCTGTCACGCGCGGTCCACGAGGCGGTGCTCAGCGGCGGTGAGCCGACGCGCGCCCTGGCCGATGTCCTCCACGGCGTCTGGCTCGGCCACTCGCTGCACGCCGCCATGGTCACGCTGCCGATCGGCGCCTGGACCTCCGCCGCGGCCTTCGATGCCTACGCGGCCGTCAGCGGCGCCCGTGAGGCCGAGTGGGCCGCCGATCGCCTGCTGACGCTCGGAGTCGTGGCGGCCATCCCCACCGCGATGGCTGGCTTGACCGACTACTCGGCGATCAAGAAAGATGCCGCGGCCCTCGGCATGGCGCACGCCCTGCTCAACTCCACCGCCCTGTCCCTGTTCCTCGGCTCACTCTGGGCGCGCGCCGCGCGCAACCGCGGGCTCGGGGTGCTGCTCTCCACCGCCGGCCTCGCCGCGGTTACGGTCTCGGGCGTGCTCGGCGGCGACCTGTCCTACCGTCGCAGGGTCGGCGTGAACCACGCGCCCTCGCCCACTGGTCCTGAGCAGTGGACGCGCGCCCTGGCGCTCGAGGAGCTGGACCTCAACGGCACGCGCCGCGTCGAGGTGGACGGCGCCCCGGTGCTGCTCTACCGCGACGCCGATGGCATCCATGCGATCGGGGCGGTGTGTAGCCACGCCGGCGGCCCGCTCGAGGAGGGGAAGATCGCGAACCACTGCGTCGAGTGCCCCTGGCACCAGTCGGTGTTCGACCTCCGCACCGGCGAGGTTGTGCACGGGCCGGCCACGCACGCCCAGCCGGCCTACGAGGCGCGGGTGTGGGGGAACCAGGTGGAGGTGCGCCTGGTGCGGAGCGAGAGCCTGGAGGGTGCCGCGGCTGATGAGCGCGCTGCGGCTCCGTCCCGCCAGGGCGAGCGAGTGGGTCTGGAGTCTTGAGGCGTGAGAGCTCGCCAGCGCTGAGCTGGGGTCTGGGGGCCAGGTACCCGCTGGGTGTCCCCAAAACCCCCTGAGTGTAGAACCAGACGCGCGCCAGCGCGACGCGAAGCAGAGGATACCATGGCAGACCAGTTTACCAAGACGATCATCATCGGAGCGCCGATCAGCGCCGTGTACGACCTGTGGGCCAACTTCGAAAACTTCCCGTACTTCATGAAGCATATCAAGGCGGTCACCAAGACCGGCGACCGCACCAGCCACTGGGTGATGGAGGGACCGGTCGGGATGACCTTTCAGTGGGATGCCGACACCACGCTGCTCGAGCAGGATGCACGCATCGCGTGGAACAGCCGCGACAGCGGCGACATCAAGACCAGCGGCCAGGCGATCTTCACCGAGCTCCCCACCGGCCAGACGCAGGTGACGGTGACGCTGCAGTATGTGGCGCCAGGCGGTACACTGGGCCAGGCGGCGGCGAAGCTGCTCGAGAATCCGGAGGGGCGGCTGGAGGAGGATCTGCGGAACTTCAAGCTGTACGCCGAGGAGCGCGCTGGCGGCTACGAGCGCTCGCACGGCGCGGCGTAGGGGCGGAACGAGAAAGCGTCGGAGGCATCTAGCCCCGACGCTTTGCTTTAGCTTGCAGCCGCTACATGCTGCGGCACTGAGTCACTGCGCATCGATGTCATGCTGAGCCAAGCTTCGTACTTCATCCGGTTATGAGTCCTGCCAGCTTGAATGTAGCGAAGAGTCTTTGGAGATGCTTCGCTGCACTCAGCATGACACGTATCCGCGCCGCTGGCCCTCGGGTAGAGATGCTACCTGCGCATATCGGCCGTAGGGTGCGACGCCGTCACGCTGCCCTGCTGCGTGTTGCGGATCACGCCTGCCGCCGCGGCCCCGCCCGCCACGAGGAGAGCACCCAGCACCCAGCGCAGCAGCCCGCCCTTCGACTCGGCCGCTGCGTCCGCCAACGCCATCGGCACCGCCTCGGGCTGTGCCTCCGCGGCCGGGCGTGTGCGCTTCGCGAACAGCTCGACCATCGCCTTGGTGAACTTCGGCAGGTCCTGCGGGCCGCGGCTCGAGACCCAGTTGCCGTCCCGCACCACCGGCTCGTCCTTCCAGGTGCCGCCCGCGTTGCTGATGTCGTCCTTGATCCCCTGCCACGAGGTGAGCGTGCGCCCCGTCACGAGCCCTGCTGAGGCCAGCAGCCACGGGCCGTGGCAGATCACCGCGATCGGCTTGCCCGCCGCCTCGAAGTCCCGCACGAACTGGAGCGCCGCCTCCGTCTGCCGCAGGAAGTCGGGGCTGTGCAGCCCGCCCGGCAGCAGCAGCGCGTCGTAGCCGGCCGCCTCGGCGTTCTGGATGAGCCGGTCCACCGCAACCTTCTTGCCGGGGACCAGCATGTTCATCCCCAGGATCTTGCCCGGCCGCAGCGAGATGACCTCGACCGTGGCGCCCTGCTTGCGCAGCTCCTTCATCGGCGCCATCAGCTCGACCTGCTCGAAACCGTCGGCGGCCAGCGCGGCCACCTTCAGGCCCTCAAGTTTCTTGCCCATTGTGAACTCCTTTGTTGGTGGGTATCAGGGAGGGCTGAGCCCTCCCCAACCCTCCCCGCTACGCCCCGATCTCGCGCTCCCGCAGCGGCTCATTCTGGCCCTGGAGCTCGCGCACCTTCTCAGCCGCCTGCCGCCCCGCCACGAACGCGTGATCCGAGTTATAGTACTCCCACTCGCTATAGCGCCCCGAGAGCACGATGTCGTACTGGAGCAGCCATGAGCGGATGGTCTCGACGTGCTGCTTGCGGTCGTGGTCATAGATCACGTAGGCGAACGGCATGTCCACCTCGTTCGCCGCCCAGATCTCATCATCCTCGTGGATGATTCCAACTTGGATGCAGTGCTGGATACAGAGCTGGATGAGCTCCTCGCCCTCGCACGGCAGCGGCTTCAGCGGCCCATAGGTGATCTCGCAGGTGATGCCGAAGCCGCCCGCCGGGTTGCAGTGCGGGCTGGCGTTGCCTTGCACGAAGATGCGGTGGAAGACCGTATCCTCGGGGTAGTAGATCCAGTGCTTGTCGGTGACGTTCTCGCGCCCGATGCCGATGTTGACGCAGCGCACCGAGGTGTGGCGCAGACCGGCGGCGGCATCCTGCACCTCGGCTGGCGCCTCGTCGCCCATCAGGCGCACCAGCACCGGCAGCGGCATGGTGCTCACCAGGTGGCCGTACTGCACCGTGCTGCCGTCGTCCAGCGTCAGCTCGTGGCGCGAAGGGGAGACGGCAGCCACGTGTGTGCCGGTACGGAGCTCGCCCTTCAGGTGTGGCAGGAAGCCGTCCATCAGTGCCTGGAAGCCGCCCTTGAGTGGGTAGCCGAAGCGGGCGTTGGGTCCCATCGGCTTGGGCTTTGGCGAGAGGGCGCCATCGAGCATCTCGTCGAGGTTTGGCAGGGGCACGCGCCCGCCGAGCCACGAGGTCTCCATCTGGTCGAGCGGCACCGCCCAGATCTTGCGGTTGTACGGCACGGCGAAGTGCTTGGCGATGCCGGCGCCCCAGACGCGGTAGATGAACTCCTCGAAGTTGCGCGGCTCGAGGCTGGCTGTGGCTGGATCGCAGGTCTTGTCGTCGCCGTTGAACACGTCGGCTGTGCCGTCAGCGCAGCAGTCGTCCACCTCGGCGTCTTTGACGTCTGCGCTCGGGCCGGCCAGGCTTGCCTTCGTGCTGCCGTTGCCGTTCTGGTGAGCGGCGCCGTTCTGGTGCGTAGCAGCAGCAAGGGCATGGTGGCCGTTCGTATGGACGGGCATCTGCTGCGCCTTTTCGGTCTGCTGCTGCGCTTTTGCACCGAGCACCCGACCGCTGCTGCTCGCGTCCGGCTTCTCGTTCACCGGGCCGAAGCGCGCCTCGATCGCCCCCAGAATGCACTCTTTGATCACGTCGGCCGGGAGGCCGTAGAGCGCGCCCTGGAACGGGTAGCGGGTAAAGATGCCCTTGCTGTACACCCACGCCTCGCGGTCCTGCCAGTGGACGTTGTCCCCGAGCAGCAGCTTGTACATCTCGTGGACGTACGGGTCGTTGGAGAACATAATGTGGCCGGCGAAGTCGAAGGTGAAGCCGTTGTCCACGATCGAGCGGCACCAGCCGCCCACGCGCTCCTCGCGCTCGATCAGCAGCGCGTCCTCGCCCAGGTGGTACGCGGCGCTCAGGCCCGTGGGGCCGGCGCCAATAATCACGGTTGGTGGAGTACTCTCCATCGCTCTTGACTCCTCTGTACGCGCCACTGTGGAGGCGCTGCTACTACGCGACGCGGCGTAGGCGCTGCGTGGCGATCTGCTGTGAGATCAGTGTGTCCATAGCGCTCGCGGTGGTGTCCCACGAGGTCTCAGCCAGCACCGCGCGCATTGCCGCCGTCCGCTCGGCCCGCTCGCCGGCCGAGGCGCTCAGGGCACGCTCACAGGCTGCTACGAAGGCGCGCGGCGTATCGCCGATGTAGACGATGTCGCCGTAGGGCTCGACGACGTCGGCGATCGGCGTGCCGACGATCGGCTTCTCTGCGGCCATGTACTCCAACGTCTTGGTGGGGCTGATGAAGCGTGTGGCCTCGTTCAGCGCGAACGGCAGCAGACAAACATCCCAGCCGGCCAGGAAGGATGGCAGCTCGGCGTAGGTGCGCTGGCCCATGTAGTGGATATTGTGGGCGCGCGGCAGGGCCTCGGGGTCGATCTTGACCACCGGGCCGACCATGACGATCTGCCAGTTTGGCCGCATCTCGGCCAGCGCGCCGATCATCTCGATATCCAGCCGCTCGTCGATCACGCCGTAGAAGCCCAGGCGCGGGTGCGGCACATTCGCCATCTCTGGGGCGGTGATGCGCGGGTCGAGCGCGGCGCGGAAGTGCGCGGCGTCGACGCTGCTGGGTAAGCAGTGGACACTCGGGTGGCGGCCGCACTTGGCGCGGTACAGGCTGCGCCCGCCGGTGAACACCAGGTCGGCCTGCGCCAGCAGCGACTCCTCGCGCGTGAGCAGCTCGGGCGGAGCGCCGTGGAAGGCGGAGAGCTCATCCATGCAGTCGTACACCGTCAGGCGCGGTGTGAGCCGCTGGGCGTGCGGGAGCGCCATAGGGGTGTAGAACCACGTGGCGTAATCCTCGACGCCCTCCGAGCGCAGCAGGTGGCGCAGCAGCGGCCGAAATGTGTCGATGTGGTTGTCGTGGAAGCCGGGGGCCGGGTTTGGCGTCACCAGGCGGCAGACCTGCACGCCCGGGCTCGGCCGGCTCAGCGTCCAGGACGGCGTGACACCCTCAGCGTGCTCAGGCTCCTCGATAAACAGCACCCGCCGACCCTCAGCGAGGCGGGAGAGCAGGTGCTGAGGGCGCTGGTACACGAAGTCCCAGCGCAGGTGCGAAAATACGACTAGGTCCGGTTTGGCTGACATTCAGGTTCTCCTATGCTCATGCACACGGCCTACGGCGTGCGCGCCCGCGCTCGATCTGCCACCGTAGGGCGCGAGCGCACGGGGATTCAGCCGGTCGTCGGTGGGCGACCGGGAAGACGAGGGCGCGTGGTGGCGCAGGACGCTAGGCGTCGGCCATTGACGCACGAGGCATTGGTTGCAGCTGTTCCGTCCGCCAAGTGTTAAGCAAGAGCTGTGCCGCTGCCGTGAGGGCTCCCAGAAGCCGTGGCCTGCCCACTGAAGCGCAGATGCACCGCCGTTTGCTTGCTCCCCAAACGACGACCCTCCTACTGCCTGTGGTAGACCTGGAGCCTCTCCACCCGCAAGGAATGTGCCACGGCCGCTCCGGCTTTGCACGGCACGCTCCTTGCTGCACACGTGTTGTTTATCCGTGTCAGTGCCATCGCCTCCCAGGAGGTTCCCCATGACCCAGCAAGGGATCGAGGAGTGGGATCTGTGGTTCCCGAAGGCCGCCGCCACCGGGCTCGCCTTCGCGCGTGGCCGGCTGGATGTCACCGACGTGCTGCTGGTGCACGCCGCCCCGCCCACGCTCACCGTCACGGTGCGCGATGAGGGTGGCCGCGTCGTGGCGCACGGGCAGGACCTCGCCGGCGGAGAGGACACGCCGATCGCGCGGCTTACGCGGCGCGGCGAGCGCGTGGAGCGCGCCGATATCTGGCCTGGCGAGGGGGATATCGGTCGCCCGGTGCTGCTCCCCGGCGGAGAGGTCGGTATCCTGCTCCGCTGGTGGAACGCCGAGGACCACAGTGCCTGGCGCTGGCAGATCGAGCTGTTCAACCGCAACAAGCGCTGAAACTACGGAGAAGAGGAGCACATGGCGCGTCAGCGCATCAGCCTCGACGGCACCTGGGAGTTCTTCCCCGACCCGGAGCGGCGCCTTGAGCCGCACACCCTGGAGCAGGCCGGGCCGCCGCGCAGCATCCGTGTCCCCGGCCCCTGGCAGGCCCAGTTCGACGATATGCGCGACTACTCGGGCGTGGCGTGGTACCGCCGCACGTTCGACGCGCCACGCCCCGAGAGGGGATCAGGCACGGCGCAGCTTGAAGCGGAGGGCTCACGGCTCCAGACGCACGACTCTCGGCTCGTCACGCTCGTGCGCTTCGGCGCCGTAGACTACCACACCACCGTGTGGCTGAACGGGCAGCGCATCGGGGAGCACGAGGGCGGCTACCTGCCCTTCGAGTTCGCTATCGACGACGCGCTGCGTGCCGAGGGGCCGAACGAGCTCGTGGTGCGGGTGATCGACCCCGGCACCGGCGCCGACTCGGACGAGTACCCCTTCGCCGAGATCCCGCACGGCAAGCAGAGCTGGTACGGGCCGATCGGCGGTATCTGGCAGAGCGTCTCCCTCGAGGTGCGCCCTGCACTGCACCTGACCGGCCTCAAGGTCACGCCCGACGTCCCGGGACAGCGGGCGCACGTCACGGCGCGCCTGTGCGCCTCGGTCGAGCGCAGCGCCCGGGTCGACTTCGTCGTCACCGACCCGCAGGGCCACGTCACTCGCTACCAGTGCAGTGTCGCGCCCGACGCCGATATGTGCGAGATGACGATCCCGGTCCCGAGCCCGATGCTGTGGGACACCCGCACTCCGCACCTCTACCGCATAGAGGCCATCCTGGTGGCCGAGCACGAGGCGCAGCTCGCCGTGGCCTCCGATGGCCACGCCGCGCTGAGCGTGGACAACGTGCCGCTCGACGTGCTCAGCGCCAACTTTGGCTTCCGCACCATCGCCACCTCACCCGACGGCCACCTGATGCTCAACGGGCGCATCCTCTACCTGCGCGGCGCGCTGGACCAGGACTACTACCCCGACCTGATCTACACCCCGTTCAGCGACGAGGAGCTAGAGGACCAGTTCGCCAAGGCCAAGCACATGGGGCTGAACTGCCTCCGCACGCACATCAAGATCACCGACCCGCGCTACTACGACGCTGCCGACCGCGCGGGCCTGCTGATCTGGACCGAGCTGCCGAACTGGGAGAACCTGACCGAGGGGGCCAAGCGGCGCGCGACCGAGACGATCGTCGGCATGATCGAGCGCGACTGGAACCACCCGTGCATCGTGATCTGGACGATCATCAACGAGGGCTGGGGCGTCGACCTGTTCGCCAACGCCGACCACCGCTCGTGGCTCTCTGAGACCTACAGCTTCGTCAAGGAGCTCGATCCGACGCGCCTGATCGTGGGGAACTCCCCCTGCTTCGGCAACTTCCACGTGGTCACCGACATCGAGGACTTCCACAACTACTACAGTATCCCGGACCACTACCGGAAGTGGCGCAACTGGGTGCAGACCTTCGCCAGCCGGCCGAGCTGGACCTTCGCCTACGACTACCAGGGCGTGGAGACCTGGCGCGAGTACCTGCGCGACCCGTGGAGCCCGAACGCGCGCACGCCCGCCCCTGAGGTGCGCCGGCGCGGCAACGAGCCGATGGTGGTCTCCGAGTTCGGCAACTGGGGCCTGCCGGACGTGGAGCAGCTGCGCGAGTGCTACGGCGGCAAGGAGCCGTGGTGGTTCGAGACCGGCATCGAGTGGGGCGAGGGGGCGGTCTACCCGCACGGCATCGAGCAGCGCTTCAAGGCCTACCACATGGACAAGGTCTTCGGCACGCTCTCGAACCTCGCGGCGGCCAGCCAGCGCATGCAGTTTACCGCGCTCAAGTACGAGATCGAGCAGATGCGGCGCCACCCGAACATCGTGGGCTACATCATCACCGAGTTCACCGACGTCCACTGGGAGGCGAACGGCCTGCTGGACCAGTGCCGCAACCCCAAGGCCTTCCATGACGTGATCGGCAACGTCAACAGCGCCGACGCCATCGTGCCGGACTGGGAGCGGATCGTCTTCTGGGAGGGCGAGCGCTGCGAGGTGCGCCTGGCGCTGTCGCACTTCTCGCCCGAGGATCTGCGCGGCGGGCGGCTGGAGTGGCGGGTGGACCTGTGGCCCGAGGTGAGCGGCGTGTTCGAGCCGATCGACACGCAGCCCGCCACGGTCTCGCCGGTGGGCACGGTGGTGTTCGAGGTGCCGCAGCTCCAGTCGAGCGCGCGCGCCCGGCTCGAGATGTACCTGTACGACGCGAGCGGCCAGGAGGTCACCTGCAATCACCTGGAGCTGTACGTCTTCCCGCGCAGCGTGGGCCGGCCCAACGACGGGCTCAGCGTATACGCGCCTGACCTGGCCGAGGACCTGGCCTCCCTGGGGTACCGCGTCGTCGAGCACCTGGCCGACGCCGACGTGGCGGTGGCGGTGGCGCTTACCGACGAGCTGCTGCGGCACGTGCAGCTCGGCGGGCGGGTGCTGTGGCTGCCGGACTCGGCTGAATCGCTGCAGACTGCCCTCGGGCCGCTGGGGATCGCTCAGCGGCGCGGCCGAAGCTGGAGCGGGGACTGGGCCAGCAACTTCAACTGGATCCGGCAGGATAAGATGTTCCAGGCCATCCCGACCGGCGGCACAGTGGACTTCGCCTTCGCCGATCTCACGCCGGACCACGTGATCGTCGGGCTCCAGCCGCGCGACTTCGCCGACCGCGTGCACGCCGGGCTGACGGTCGGCTGGCTGCACCACACGGTGGCGCTAGTGGCCGAGCGGCGCTATGGGGCGGGGCGGCTGCTGATCTGCACCTTCCGCCTGCGCGAGCTGCTGCGCACGAACCCGGTGGCGCAGATCATGGTAGGCGACATGGTCGCGCACCTGGCGCGCAACATCCTCGTCGAGGCGGTGGCGCCGGTGGCAATTGACTAGGGAAGGGTGTAGGGAGGGCCTGGCCCTCCCTACGAATTGCTCGCCACCTTGCTCTCCAGGAAGTTCAGCACCATCTGCTCCTCAGGGTCGAGCGTGCCGTCCTCCATGAACTCCTGGCGCGCCGCCTGTGCCAGCGTCTCTACGAGCGTGCCGTCCATGTAAGCCTCGAGCACCACCGGGTGGACGTAGCACTTGCGGCAGATCGAGGGCGTGTTGCCGAGACGCTCGGCCACCGACTCGATCGCCTCCTTCACCTTGGCTTTGATCGCCTTCTTGGTGTCCGCGCCGCCGATGCTCTGCAGAGTCTGCGCGGCCAGCACGGTGCCCGCCCAGGTGCGGAAGTCCTTGGCGGTGAACTCCTCGCCGGCAATCTCGCGCAGGTAGGCGTTGACGTCGTCTGAGGTGATGTCCACCACGTTGCCGTCATCGTCCTCGTACTGGAAGAGCTCCTGCCCCGGCAGGTCCTTCGAGCGCCTGACGATGGTGGCGAGCCGCCGGTCGCGCAGGTCGATCGTGTGGAACTTGCCGCTCTTGCCACGGAACTTGAAGCGCACCGTCGCGCCGTTCACCTCGACGTGTTTATCGCGTATGGTGGTGAGGCCGAAGGACTTGTTGGTGCGCGCATACTCGTCATTGCCGACGCGGATGAGGGTGGTCTCGAGCAGCCGCACGAGGGCCGCGAGCACCTTCTCGCGCGGGATGCCCGGCCGCTTCAGGTCCTGATCGACGCGCGCGCGGATGCCAGGGAGAGCGCGACCGAAGGCGATCGTGCGGTGGTACTTGCTCTCGTCCCGAACGGCGTGCCAGCGCGGGTGGTAGCGGTACTGCTTGCGCCCCTTGGCGTCCCGGCCGGTCGCCTGGATGTGGCCGCGCGGGTCCGGGCAGATCCAGACGTCGGTGTAGGCCGGCGGGATGGCGAGCGAGCGGAAGCGCTTCAGCTGCTCCTCGTCCGTGATCTCGTCGCCCTTCGGCCCGAAGTAGCGAAAGCCGTCGCCCGCCTGCTCGCGGCGGATGCCTGGGGTCTTGTCGTTGACGTAGCGCAGCCCGGCGGACTTCGCCGACTCTGCGGGGTCGCGTGCGCGTTCGGTAGCGGTCATGGGTTCCCTCGGTCTCATCGGTACGCGTGCTGCTCAGAAGCAAGCTGTGTACCGAGGGCTGGAGGGCTCCACAAAAGAACACCCCCGCCTCGCACGCGCGAGGCGGGGGTTGCTGCCGGTCAGCGAGCGGTTAGCGCGCCACGCGCACCCGCGAGAAGATGCCCGCGGCCACGAGGACCGCTGCCGCCACCGCAATCAGGCCGAGCGGCAGGCTCTCACCCGAGGTGCGCGGCAGGGCGGCCGGGGCCGCAGCCGTGCCAGGGGTGGTCACCACCGCCTCGACGCGGATGTTGGCCAGCGCGCCCACCGCGAACACGTCGTAGATCTTGCCAGCCTCGAACTGCACGCCGTTGATCGGCAGCACCACGGTGGTCTGGCCGGCCGGGGTCACCTCCAGGTCGTACGAGCCGGCCGGGACCGGGGTGTAGGCGGTGGCGTCCGGGAACTCCAGGTCGCTGAGCAGCGCGTCGCCGCCCTTCACGCGGATGTCGACCGCCGGTGCGTCCGGCGAGAAGTGGATCACGCGCACGTGCGCCTGGCCCGCCGCCGGGGTCGCCAGGTTGTCGATCAGGATCGTCGGCTCGATATCGGCCAGGTTACCCGTGGCAGCGATCGTGTAGGCCTTGCCGGCCTCGATCGTCACGCCCTTGGCATCGATCACCGCCGGCTCTGTAGCGCCCGCAGGGACCACCATGATGTCGTAGCTGCCCGCCGGGAGGTCGAGGTAGTTGCTCGCCGTGAAGAACGGCACGTTCGTGAGAGTCTTCTGACCGTTGACCCAGACGTCCACTGCCGGCGCGTCGGGCGAGGCGTGTACAACGCGAACCTTCGCGGTGCCGGACTGGGCGAGTGCGGCCGGTGCGGCAAGCAGAGAGAGAAGTGCGCCGAGCACCAGGAGCATCCACGACTTACGAATCCGCATACCTTCATCTCCTCGTTTCGTTCGAGCTGCTGCATCAACTCTGTGCAGTAGCTTTTCGCTTTCAATGCATATAACGTGCGAGGATGGCTGTTGGATGTACCGATTTCGAAGAATCTGCGAGGAGTTTGTGGAACTCTGCGAGGGGGCGGATCGCACGCTGGTGCCTCAAAGCGCCTCTGGCTCTAGTATCATTCTAATAGAGAGTATGCTATACTGCTGATACCCGCTGCACGCGCAGCGCGCAACACCCAACGAGGGCACCAGGAATGAGATTAGAACGCTTCACCGACAAGGCCCAGGAGGCTTTTCAAGAAGCTCAGGAGATCATGCACGAGCAGCACCACACCCAGCTGGATGTGGAGCATATCTTCCTGGCGATGCTGCGACAGCGGGAGGGTCTCGCCATCCGCTCGATCGAGCGACTGGGTGTGGATGCCGAGATGGTCTCCCAGCGTGTCGAGCGTGAGCTTGAGAAATCTCCCAAGGTCTATGGCCAGTATGGCTATGGCAATCAGGTCTACATAACACCACGCACCCAGCGGCTCGTCAAGCGTGCCGAGGAGGAGGCGGGGCGCCTCAACGACCAGTACGTCGGCATCGAGCACCTGCTGATCGCGATCAGCGGTGAGCGTGAGGGGGCCTCTTCCCGCATCCTCAACGGCTTCGGCATCGACCAGGAGCGCATCTACCAGGCGCTCATGGAGATCCGCGGCAACCAGCGGGCCGATAACCCCGGCGCCGAGGGCCGCTACGAGATCCTCTCGAAGTACAGCACCGACCTGACGGAGCTGGCGATCCAGGGCAAGCTTGACCCGGTCATCGGCCGCGAGAGCGAGATCACCCGCGTGATCCGCGTGCTCTGCCGCCGCACCAAGAACAACCCGGTGCTGGTGGGCGAGACGGGCGTGGGCAAGACGGCGATCGCCGAGGGGCTGGCCCAGAAGATCGTCTCGGGCGACGTGCCGCTGCCGCTCAAGGAGCGCAAGCTGCTCTCGCTCGACCTCGCCGGGATGGTTGCCGGCTCGAAGTTCCGCGGCGAGTTCGAGGAGCGCCTCAAGGCGGTGATGGACGAGGTGCGCGCCGCCCAGGGTCGCGTCATCCTGTTCATCGACGAGCTGCACACGGTCGTCGGGGCCGGCGCCGCGGTGGGCTCGATCGACGCCTCAAATATGCTCAAGCCGGCGCTCTCGCGCGGCGAGATGCAGGTGGTAGGCGCCACCACGATCGACGAGTACCGCAAGCACATCGAGAAGGACGCGGCCCTGGAGCGGCGCTTCAGCCCGGTCTTCGTCGAGGAGCCGGATGTCGACACCACCGTCGAGATGCTACGCGGCCTCAAGAAGCGCTACGAGGAGCACCACGAGCTGACGATCTCGGACGAGGCGATCACCGCCGCCGCCCGGCTCTCGTCGCGCTATATCACCGACCGCTTCCTACCCGATAAGGCCATCGACCTGATCGACGAGGCCTCGGCCAAGCTGCGCATTGATATCTACTCGATGCCGCCCGCGCTGCGCGACCAGGAGTCCGAGCTTAACAAGCTGCGCCGCGAGGAAGAGGAGGCCGGCCAACGCCGCGACTACGAGCGCGCGGCGATCCTGCGCGCCCGCTACCTCCAGCTCGAGACGGACTTCGACGCCGCGCGCGGCGAGTGGCTCAAGACGTCCAACCTCGACGAGGTGGTGGACGAGGAGGACGTGGCCGCGATCGTCTCGAACTGGACCGGTATCCCGGTCAACCGCATGCTCGAGACCGAGCGCGAGAAGCTCGTCGATATGGAGGCGCGCCTCCACGAGCGCGTCATCGGCCAGCACGAGGCGATCGTCGCCCTCTCCGACGCGATCCGCCGCGCGCGCAGCGGCCTCAAGGACCCGCGCCGGCCGATCGGCTCGTTCATCTTCGTGGGGCCCACCGGCGTGGGTAAGACCGAGCTCGCCAAGGCTCTGGCGGAGTTCCTGTTCGACAGCGAGGACGCGATGACCCGCGTCGATATGTCGGAGTTCCAGGAGCGCCATACCGTCAGCCGCCTGATCGGCGCGCCCCCCGGCTACGTCGGCTACGACGACGCCGGCCAGCTCACGGAGAGCATCCGCCGCCGCCCGTACCAGGTGGTGCTGTTTGACGAGATCGAGAAGGCTCACCCGGACGTGTTCAATACGCTGCTCCAGCTGCTTGACGACGGGCGCTTGACGGACGGCCAGGGCCACACGGTGGACTTCCGCAACACGGTGGTTATCATGACCTCCAACGTCGGCACCGAGCACGTGCGCCAGCAGAGCATCGGCCTGGTGCGCGCCCACGACCGAAACGCGGAGGAGGCTGCTCGGGAGCGGGTCCAGGAGGCGCTGCGACAGGCGTTCCGACCTGAGTTCCTCAACCGCATCGATGATATCGTGGTCTTCCAGGCGCTCACTGAGCTGGAGCTGACCTCGATCATCGACCTGCTCGCGGTCGAGGTGGGCGAGCGGCTCCAGGAGCAGGGCGTGACGCTCGAGCTCACCCAGGCCGCTAAGGCGCTGCTGGTGCGCGAGGGGTATAACCCGGCCTACGGCGCGCGCCCGCTGCGCCGCACAGTCCAGCGCCTGGTCGAAACGCCCCTCTCGCGCGATCTGCTGAAGGGGGTCTTCAAGCCGGGCGATACGGTCATGGTGGACGTGGATGATACCGGCCGGGCGCTGACCTTCACCAGCAAGGGCGCTACACTTGACCTCGGCGTGAAAAAGCCGACGCCGGCGGCGTGACCGAATACGCCAAGGTTGATCGCTGGAGATCGGGGGCTCGAAGCTGTATGGCTTCGAGCCCCCGGCGTTCTGACTACGTCTGGCTCGCGTCGTGTGCCTGCCGAGCGATCTGGCTTGGTGGCACTAGGTGACTTCAGCCCCCAGGGCCAGGTCCACGATCTCGCCGGGCTTGAACAGGCCGGCGAGCTGCGCCACCCCCGCCCGCTTCGTGAGCTCGCCCAGGTCCGGCCGCAGCAGCACCTCCGCGCCGTAGGCCCCGATGTCGCTCACCGCCCAGGCCGCGCGGTAGTACGCCAGCGCCAGCTCGTCGGCGTCGGGCGGGCCGTAGCCGCGCAAAAACAGCTCCTCCTGGCGCGGGCTCACCAGCTGACGGCTGATCCCGCCGCCCATCACGAACATCAGGTCGCGCTCGCGCGGCGCCAGCACCGTCTCGTCCCAGTCCACCACCCACAGCCCCCCGCCGTCCTCCACGAGCAGATTGTTCGTGTGGATGTCGGCGTGGCAGATCACCAGCGGCACCTCCGCTCGCGCTAGGCGCTGCCCCAACCGCTCGGCGCGCGCCACCACCTGCTGAATCTCCGCCCGCCGCGCCCGCCAGAGCTCCGCCAGCTCTCGCTCGGGCTCGCCCGTGAGGCCGCCGGCCAGCACCAGCTCGTCCACCCGCCGCAGCTCATCCAGCCAGCCGGGGGCGAAGCTCTCGCGCCGCATCTCCGCCGCCAGCGCAGGCCGAACAGCGGCACTGTGGATCTGGCGCAGCAGCGCACCGTAGGCCTCCCACTGCGAGTCGGTCAGGCCGCGCTCCATACCGCTCCCGCCCGTGACAAACGGGTAGAGGATCAGCGCGTACCCGCCGGCCGGCGTCCAGAGATCGCCGGCAGACGTCGCGATCGGCGAAACAACCTGCCGGATGCCCTGCGCGTGAAGCACGTGCGGCACCAGCAGCCCCGGCCGATTGCTGATGCTCAGGCGCGCCTTGAGGAACAGCGGCGCGGCGCCCGCGACGTCCACGCGGTAGACCCAGGCCGCCGAGTCATACCCGAGCGGCAGGAACGTCACGGCCTCGGCGACCACGCCCCACGCCTCGCGCAGGGCGGCGCGCAGGGTCTGCTCGGGCAGATTGACAGGTGGCTCGCGCATCGGGGCTCCTCTTCTTCAGACTCTTCGGACGCTAGCCACAGAGAACACAGAGGACGCGCGAGCGTGGGCAAGCGCATTCGGCCTCTGCGCTCTTTGTGCGCTCTGCGGCTTGTTTCCCAGCTGCGAGCGATGACGCCTCAGGCCGGGCGATGAGAGCGCGGTGCTATAATAGCGCACCGGTCCTCCCTTCACAACGAGGTGCCCTATGTCCGACCGACCAACCCGCCGCCTGACCACGGCCCAGGCGGTCGTCGCCTTCCTCAAGCGCCAGCACGTCGAGCGCGACGGCGCGCGCCAGCCCTTCTTCGCCGGCTGCTTCGGCATCTTCGGCCACGGCAACATCGCCGGCATGGGCCAGGCGCTGCAGCAGAACCCCGACTTCCGCTACTACCAGACCCGCAATGAGCAGGCGATGGTCCACACCGCGGCGGCCTTCGCCAAGATGCACAACCGCCTCAAGACCTTCGCCTGCACCGCCTCGATCGGCCCCGGCGCGCTGAACATGGTTACCGGCGCAGCCACCGCCACCGTCAACCGCCTGCCGGTGCTCCTCCTCCCCGGCGACATCTTCGCCCGCCGCAACGTGGCGCCCGTGCTCCAGCAGCTTGAGAGCGAGCACTCGCAGGACGTCTCGGTGAACGACTGCTTCAAGCCGGTGAGCCGCTACTGGGACCGCATCAACCGGCCGGACCAGCTGATCACCGCGCTGCCCGAGGTGATGCGCGTCCTCACCAGCCCGGCGGAGACCGGCGCGGTCACCCTCTGCCTGCCGCAGGACGTCCAGACCGAGGCCTTCGACTTCCCCGAGGCGCTGTTCGCCGAGCGCACCTGGCGCGTGGCGCGCCCCCGGCCCGACATGGACGCTCTGCGTGAGGCCGCCGCGCTCATCCGCTCCGCCCGGCGCCCGATGATCGTCGCCGGCGGCGGCGTGATCTACGCCGAGGCCACCGCGGCGCTGCGGGCCTTCGTGGACCAGACCGGCATCCCGGTGGGCGAGACGATGGCCGGCAAGGGGAGTTTGCCCTACGACCACCCGCTCTGCCTTGGCGCGGTGGGCGCCACGGGCACGCTGGCCGCCAACCGCATCGCGCGCGACGCCGACCTCGTGATCGGTATCGGCACGCGCTACGGCGACTTCACCACTGCCTCGAAGACCGCCTTCCAGCACCCTGACGTCCGCTTCGTGAACATCAACGTCGCGGCCTTCGACGCCGCCAAGCACCACGGGGTCGGCCTGACCGGCGACGCCCGCGCGACGCTCGAGGAGCTGGCGCAGCTGCTCGCGGGCTCCAGCGTGGACGCGAGCTACCGCGCGGAGTGCAATCGTCTGCACGACGCCTGGGACGCCGAGGTGAGCCGGATCTACGAGCTGCGCGGCGAGGAGGAGCTGACGCAGGGCGAGGTGATCGGCCTGGTGAACGAGCGCGGCAAGCCCGACGGCGTGATGGTCTGCGCGGCGGGCAGCCTCCCCGGAGACCTGCACAAGCTCTGGCGCACCCGCCATCCGAAGCAGTACCACCTGGAGTACGGCTTCAGCTGCATGGGGTACGAGATCGCCGGGGGGCTTGGCGTGAAGATGGCCGCGCCCGAGCGCGAGGTCTATGTGATGGTGGGCGACGGCAGCTACCTGATGCTTGCCAACGAGATCGTGACCGCCATCCAGGAGGGGTACAAGCTGACGGTGGTGCTGATCGATAACAGCGGCTACAAGAGCATCGGGTCGCTCAGCCGCTCGCTGGGGCAGACCGGCTTCGGCACGCGCTACGTCTACCCGCAGGAGGGGGTGCTGCCGGACGATACGGCCGAGGAGGTGGCGCACCTGCCGGTGGACCTGGCGACCAACGCCGAGAGCCTCGGGGCGCACGTGATCCGCTGCCGGACGCACCAGGATGTGGCGGCGGCTCTTGAGGCGGCCCACGCGAGCATGCACACGACAGTGATCTACGTGCAGGTGGACCGCTACGCGGGCGTGCCGGGCTACGAGAGCTGGTGGGACGTGCCGGTGGCCGAGGTCAGCGAGAGCCCGACCGTGCAGGTCGCCCGCGCCGAGTGGGAGGTGATGCGCGCCAGGGAGCGCGACTACCTCTAGAGATACCGCTTGCACCGCGGTGTGAGCAGAGCACAGCGAGCACTATGAGTACCTACCGCGTCGCAGTCCTCCTCAGCGGGGGAGGCTCCAACCTCCAGGCGCTCTTCGACGCCCACGACGCCGACCGGCTCCCCGCCGATATCGTCTTCGTGGGTAGCGACCGCGCCGACGCCCACGGGCTGCAGCGCGCCCTCGGCCGCAAGGTGCCCGCGGCGTTCGTTCCGCTGCCCCGTCCGGCCGACCCGGCCGCCCGGCCCGCAGCCCGCTTCGCGTGGGAGCACCGCCTGGCGGCGGTGGTGGCGGCCTTCGAGCCCGACCTTGTGCTGCTCTCGGGGTTTATGCGGGTTGTGTCGGCGGAGTTCCTCGACCGCTTCCCCGGCCGCGTCGTCAACCAGCACCCCGCGCTGCTTCCCGAGGGCGGCGGCGAGACCGTGACCACGAGCGGCGGGCTGACGATCCCGGCCCTCCGCGGCGCGCACGTCGTCGCCGACGCCATCCGCCTGGGCCTGCCCGTTACCGGCTGCACCGTTCACCGCGTCACACCCGCCGTGGACGATGGGCCGATCCTGGCGACCGCCGAGGTTCCGGTGCTGCCCGGGGACGACGAGGCGGCGCTCCACGAGCGCATCAAGGCCGAGGAGCGCCGCCTGGTTGTCGAGGTGGTGACACGCCTCGCCCGCGACGAAGGCGCAAGGTAGAAGTGCAAGGCGCAAGCGTAGACGCGTAACACGCAACGTGCAAGCGTAGCGGTGTAAAGCGAAACGCGAGCCGGGGGTGATCGCAGCAGCTTCTGCTTCGATCACCCCCCGGCTCTCAGCACTCAAGACTTAAGACTCAAGACTCAGTCTAGTCTCGCCGCGCGCCGAAGATCCGCAGCAGGTACAGGAACAGGTTGATGAAGTCCAGGTAGAGCGTCAGCGCGCCCAGCACGGCCACCCGCCCCGCGCTCGTCTCGTCCGTCACCTGCTGAGTCATGTGCTTGATCTTCTGCGTATCCCATGCGGTGAGCGCCACAAAGATCAGCACCCCGGCGTAGGTGATAATCCAGTACAGCCCCTCGCTGCGCATAAAAATGTTGACCACCGAGGCGATCAGGAGGCCGATCAGCGCCATGAACGCGATGTTCCCCACACCGGTCAGGTCGCGCTTGGTGGTGTAGCCGTACAGGCTCATCGCGCCGAACGTGCCCGCCGTGATGAAGAAGGTCGAGGCGATCGAGGCTGTGGTGTAGGCCAGGAAGATCGCCGAGAGCGTCAGGCCGTTCAGGGCAGCGTAGGCGACGAAGATTGTGGTGGCGACCGCGGGCGAGAGCCGGCTGATCCCGGCGCTCAGGCCGAGCACCATGACGATCTGCACGATGAACAGGCCGAAGAACATGATCGGGTTGCCGAAGATCAGGGCCGTGAGCGCGTCCGAGCTCGCCACAAACGAGGCTACCGCGCCGGTCACGAGCAGCCCTGCTGTCATCCAGGCGTATACCTGATTCATGACGCCGTTGCGGAGCGCCGTGGTCTGAGCTGATGTGTAGGGTGCGTACATCCGAAGGATCTCCTTTCCGAGAAACCATTCCTACACCATTATACGTGGTGAGCGAGGTTTCTGATGCACCCTCCGGCTAGGCATCGGCGAAGTCCAGCCCCAGGTCCAGCGCCCGCGCCGAGTGCGTCAGCGCCCCGACTGAGATGTCGTCTACCCCTGGGCCCACCGCCACCCGCGCCGCCGCCTCGGTGTGGATGAGCTGAAGGGTCGTGTCCTGTCTCCTGCGTCTGCGCGTGGACCGCTCCCCTACCGCACAGTGTCACCTCTACACTTCACCAGACCGCTAGCTCACCTCGAGCACCTCCCGTTCGGTCGGCGCGTCGCTCGCCGTCGGGACGAGAGCCGGCAGCAGGACCTGAACAGTCGTTCCCACGCTTGGAGCGGTATCAATGCACAGCGAGCCGCCGTGTCCGCGCACGATGCCCATCGCCGCCGAGAGGCCCAGCCCGCGCCCGATGAAGCGCGTTGTGTAGAACGGCTCGAAGATGCGCCCCACCAGCTCAGGCTCTATCCCACTCCCCTCGTCTGCCACCGTGAGGGCAACATAGCGGGTGTGCGGCTCCTCGGGCGCCAGTACGCACTCACCATGCAGCGCTGGGCGCTCGCCCTCGGCCACTGCGGTGATCGTGATGCGGCCGGGCCGCTCCTCCATCGCCTCGCCGGCGTTCAGCACCAGGTTCACCACGAGCTGCCGGATCTGACCGGCGTCGGCAATCACCGGCGGCAGCTCAGGGTCAAAGTGATAGTCGAGCGCCACGTGGTCCGGCACCGAACTCCGCAGCAGCTCCTTGGCATCACAGATCAGCTCCCCAATGCTCACCGGCTCCACGGCGTAGCGCCCCTGGCCTGCGTAGGCCAGCATCTGCCGCGTCAGGTCGGCGGCGCGGCGCACAGCGTGGTCGATTGGCTCCAGCACCTCGCGCTGCGGATCCCCCGGCGCCACATCCATCAGCGCCAGGCCCACATTGCCGCGGATGATCGCCAGCAAGTTGTTGAAGTCATGGGCCACGCCGCCCGCCAGCACGCCCAGGCTCTCGAGCCGCTGCGTGTGCTGCAGGCGCCGCTCGAAGGCCAGCCGCTCCTCGGCGCTGCGCCGCAGCTCGGCCTCGCGCTCCTGGAGCGTGGCCGCCATATGATCGAAGGCGGCCGCGAGCTCGCTCAGCTCGCTCCGCCCGTAGCGCACGGCCGTCCGCGCTGTCAGATCCCCTGCGCCCAGTCGGCGTGCGGCCGCCACCACCGGCCGCACGTGGTTCAGGATCAGCCGCTCCCCCGCCAGGTGTGAGCCGATCACCACCAGCAGCACCACCAGCGCGAAGAGCGACAGCATCCGCACCAGTGTGCGGTTGGCGGCGGCGTAGGCCACATCGGCCGGCAGGCCGATGATCAGCAGCGCACCCTCACCGTTCGGCGCAAGGTCGGTGAATCCGTAGAGCCGCACAACTCCATCCAGCCCAGGGAGCTCGGCGGTGCCGGAGCGCCGCGCCAGCACGGTGTCGATCAGTGGCTGGACCGCGTCGGTCTGGGGTACAGCCACCGGCGGGGTTCGCATCAGCACCGCGCCGGTGCTGTCAAGCACAGTCACTGTCGCCCCGGCAGGAAGCTCGGTGGTGTCGGGGATCGTGTTGAACCACGTCAGGTCGATTGAGGCCGAGAGGACGCCGACGATGCGCCCTCCGTCGTCACGCACGGGCGTGCCGACGGCGATGATCGGGTGGCCGGTCACGGGGCCGATCGTGTACTCGCCCACAGCGAAGTCACCGGTGCGGAGGGCCTCCTGGAACCAGCGCTGCCCGGCTACGTTGATCGGTCGGGGTGGGGGGACGGCACTGCAGCGGATCTCGCCGCGCAGATCAACCAACGCGTAGTTGGCGTAGTCTGACCCTTCGCTGAGCAGCGTGGCGAGCCGCTCAGAGCAGGTGGCGGGGTCGGCGTGCAGCTCGGGGAGCTCGGCCGCGAGGGTGAGGAGGTGGCGAGCCCGGCTGATCGAGCGGCTGTGCTGGTCCGCCGCAACCTTCGCCAGGCGGAGGGCGTCGTGAACAGCTCCAGCGGCGCTGGCTGTGCGCTGTTCCACCGCCATCATCAGGAAGAGTCCGAGGAAGGGGAGCGAGGCGAGTAGTCCGAGGGCGATGAGTCGAGAGCGGAGTGATGCAAAGGTCATCTGGAGCATGGTGCTGCCCTTGGTGCTTCGGTGCGGCGCTGAGGTGCTGCCGAGTGTAACGCTATGGGAGGTGTAGCATGATCTGTGCCAGAGATGACAAGAATGTAAGGTACATACCGGGGCACCTTCCCTACAGCGAAGTGCAGCTCAATTGAGCTACAGAGGTAAGAAGAGCACAGAGGCGCAGAGCACAGCAAGACATGCCCGCTGTGCTCTGCGCCTCTGCCTCAAGCCTCACGCCTGGC
>JBDLTZ010000032.1:0-6846 GCA_039805565.1 Chloroflexota bacterium
TGCAGGCTGAGTTCGCGCGGCGGGCACAGCGCGGCGAGACGAGCGACGCGGCGCTCGTTCGGTGGGGCGTGTTGCGTAGCGTCGTCGACGGCGACACCGCGCTCATCGAAACGCAGGAGCAGTGGGATGTGATCACCAGCGTCGGCCCGTCAGTCGTGAGCAGCCGGCGCGGGGTGCTGGTGCGCAACCGCTACCAGCTGCGCCGCGCTGCCCCAGGGACGTGGCAGATCGCCACGGTCGAGACGACGCCGGTGATCAGCTGATGGAACGCAGACCTGGGCTACGTAGAGGCCGGTGGCTGAATCACGTACTGTGTGTCCTGCCAGAGCGCCTGGGGTGGGTCGAGCACATCGAACTCCTCCTTGGTCATACCGAAGAAGATATGGTCGTAGTACTGCCCATTGGTATACACGGTGCGCCGAAGCCGCCCCTCGAACGTGAAGCCAAGCTTCTCGTGCATCCGCAGCGAGCGCTCGTTGAAGCTGTACACCATCGCCGTGAGCTTCTGGTAGCGCAGCTCGCGGAAGTAGTAGCGGAGCACAATGGTGATGGCCTCGCGCGCGTAGCCTCGGCCCCAGAAGGGCTGTTGCAGGGCAATGGCGTACTTGAACACGCCCGGGCGCCGCTCGCAGTCGAAGGTGTTGATGTAGCCGACGACCTCGCCCTCCAGGTTCTCGATTATCCAGAAGAACGAGTCATCGCCTGGCTCGCGCTTACGGAGCGCCTCCAGGCCATCGCGGTCCTGCTCGCGGCTGAGCGGGAAGGGCACCTCGCTTTCATAGCGCTCGACCTCCGTGTCGACATCCTCAAACGAGTGAATGACACGGTCCAGGTCTTTCTGCTCGATAGCACGCAGGCGGATGCGGTTGCCACGCCAGAAGTGGTTGATTGTCACGACGAGCCTCCTTCAGGCACGCAATCAGCCGATGCTGACAGCCTACATCACAATCGCTCGTTGTCCAGGATGACCACCAGAGCATCATGAGCCTTCATCCACATCGACAACTTTGCTCGTATCGTCGGGCTCTCCCTTGTGTCCTGAGCAGCATCGCGATTCTGCTTGTGGTGCTCCTCTCACCGCATACGGCACTTGCTGATGTGCCTGGAACACGGGGCGAGGGCGATGCGTCGCAAGGCAGCACAGCGCAGCCGCCCGGCCCGCAGACCCTCTCTTCGTGGCAGCGTGTCGAGCAACTTCCTCCACTCACAGCCGCGCCTGGCGCGCGGCCCCTGCGCCTTCAGCCGGCGTACAGCGATGGCGAGCCAGGTGCCGTCCTGCCGTGGCTCAGTCGGCCGCTCAACCCCGGCAACTGGATCCTGGACGCGGGCATGGGCATCTTCACCGGAATCACCGCGACCATCGGTGAGATGCTCCAGCAGTCGGTGATGAGCCTGGTCGGCAGCGGGGAGGCCGCGAAATCCTCCGGGCAGTGGTCGGTCATCCCGTCGAGCTGCGGCGACGGCGCGGTGCAGAACTTCGTGTTCTGCACGCCCGCGAGCATGACCTACCGGCATCCAGGCGTCCGCAACGTCTGGGGCGTGCTACGGGCCATCGCCACCGGACTCGTCACCGTGCTGTTCATCGTCCGCATCGGGCGGATGCTCGCCGACGGCACGCGCGCGCTCGCGACCGAGGGCAAGCCGCTGGTCGTGACGTTCGTGTTCGTGATGCTGTTCATCCAGGGTACGGAGTACACCTGCGGCTTCCTGATCGACCTGTTCAACGCCATCAGCGAGAGCATCCTCGCGAACGCCAGCTTCAGCTTCCCGGCGGTGAGCGACACGCCGTTCGCCATCGGCGCACGGATCATGGGCGCCTTCTTCTGGCTGCTCATGCTCATGCTCACGCTGAAAAGCCTGTTCCGCGTGGTCGCGATCGCCGTGCTCGTCGGCATGGCGCCGCTCGCCGGCGCGATGCTGATGGACCGGGCGACGAGCAGCCGCTTCCGCTCATGGCTGGAGAAGCTGATCGAGCTGCTGCTGGAGCAGATCGCCCTCATCATCGTCTTCACCGTCGCCACCGCCATGCTCGCTCCGGTCCAGGGCGCGAGCGGCGGCGACCAGATCGCCCAGTTCCTCATGGGCTCGGTCACGATGGTCATGGCGCTCTTCGGCCCGAGCGCGATGATCGGCATCGCCAGCGGCGCGAGCAGCGGCTACCTCGCCTCGATGCTCCAGATGCGCATGATCAGCGGCGCGCAGCGCGCGGCCTCGGCTGGCGTGCGAGCTGGTGGCCGAGCGATTGTCGCCGGCGGACTGGCAGCCGGAGGCGCTATCGCAGCGCGCGGTGGTGACCCGGCCCTCAGCGCCGCGGCCAGGCGGATGGCGGAGACGGTGGCGCTGCGGACGGGCAAGGACGACCGCGGAGCCGCCCGGCGCGACCATCTCGCGTTCCGCATGCCCCAGGCCGAGGCCGGGAAGAGCGGGAGTCCAAGCGCGGCGCTCACGCGCTACGAGCGCGCCGGCCAGATCGAGGGCGAGCACGCTGCCAGGCAGCGGGCCGCCATCAGGGCACGCGCGATGGATGCGCAGGCCGACGGACTCTCAGCCGCCGGTCAGCGCGCGGCGGCAGACCGGATGCGCGGGCGCGCGGGGCTCCAGCGCGCCTTCGCGCACGGGGAGGACATCAGCCGCACTCCGCGCTTCGGCACCGGGCGGCGGGACATCGAGACCGGGAGAATGGCGGTGTCGTCGCGCGGCCGGGAGCGGCGCGCGGTGTACGCGCACGCCCTGGAGGAGACCAAGGCCCGCCACCTCGCAGAGCAGCGCGCGCTCAAGACCTCGATCGCCGCCGACCAGCAGCTCCTCGCAGGCGATCCGCAGCCAGGGACGGAGCAGGCGCGCCGCGACGCGGCCGAGCGCGTGAGGCAGGGACAGGCCCGTCTCGCATCGCTCACCCAGACCAGGGACGCGGGTGGTCACCGGCTGAGCGTGGCGCCCATCACCCGCGCCGAGGCATCGGCGCTCGCACGGGAGCGGTGGGTGCAGCGCGAGGGTACACGCCCAAGCCGGCCCTCGATCGCCCTGCGACGCACCCCCGAGCAGGCGGCAGCGGGCGTGCGGCCGACGCCACGGCGTATCCAGCCCACCGGCGCGCTGCATTGGGCAAGCCTCCAGCGCCGGCAGGTGCGCGGGCAGCAGCACGTACCACAAGCCCTACCCGTAGCGCGCGGAGCGGGGTTCACGGTGCGGGCGAGCGAGGTCGCCGCCCACCACCAGCAGCGCGCTACCGGTGCGTTCAAGGCGATGCGCGACCTCCAGCGCCAGGCCACCGCCGCCGAGCCCACTGACCCGGCGCTGGCCACGCGGCTGCGCCGTGAGGCAGGTGAGGCGAGCAGAGCGGGGCGGCGCCACGAGGCGCTGCGCGCCCGGACGGCGGCAATCGCGGGGAGCAGCACCTGGACACCGCCGGTGTCCGGTCGCACGCCTGACGAGCTCGCGCGGCGGCGGGCGGCGTTCACAGCGATTCGCGCGGAGGTGCGCGCTCAGGCCGAGCGCGCGGGCTTGCTCCCCGAGACCGCCGAGGCAGACGGCGAGCGGCTGCGGCGTGCCGAGCTGATGCGCCAGTCCGTGCGGAGCCTCGCGCGCGAGCGGCTGGGCGACCTCGCTGAGCCGGCCCAGCGGAGGCGGTCATGAGCGAGCCGCAGGGCGAGCGCGCGGCCCGGGCCGCTGCCGAAGCCGTGGCGCGCCACATCGGCCGGCAGGCCGCGCAGCATCTCACGCGCAGCGCCGCAGTGCGTCTGGCCGGTCACGCCGCAACGCGCGGGCTCGCTGCGCTGCTCTTCAAGGCCGGCGGCGCACTCGGCGCAAAGGCTATCGCGATCGGGGCGATTGTGCTCGCTGCGATCGTGCTGCTGATCGGCCTCCTCGTGCTGATCCTCAGCGTCATCGGGGCGGCCTTTCAGAGTACGACGGCGGTGTGGCCGGTGCCGGCCGACCTGCGTCCGGACGGTAGCTACCGCGCGGGCGGCTGGGCGATCTCCAGCCGCTTCGGCTGGCGCACGAGCCCGTTCACCGGGCGGCCAGAGTTCCATGACGGGATCGACATCGTGAACCCCTCCGGCGGGTGCCCCTTCGGCCATCGCTGCGCGCTGCCATCGACGCTCGACGGCGTGGTGACGTACGTGGGGTGGGACCAGGCGGCGGACAGCGACCCGCAGGCGACGGGCGGCGGGCAGGTGGTCATCGTCGAGAACGGGCAGGAAGACCACCGGGTGCTCTACGCCCACCTGGAGCCGTACCGCCTGTATGTGCAGCTGCAGGGCAAGATCGTGGACGACCACGGGCGCTACGATGAGCACGCGGACTACGGCCAGATCGGACAGGGCGAGCTCACCCCCGATCTGAGCGACGGCGACATCGAGATGTGGTGCGCGCTCGACATGCCCGCCTTTCGGGCAACGCGGACCGGGCCAGGGACGATCGCCTTCGTGTACGACCGGCCGGCGCAGTGCCGCACCTCCGTGATCTGGGGCGAGAAGGGCGACGGCTGGGAGGGGTGGATCGCTGACGAGCCAGCTGCCGACCGAGCTGGCCGCGCGACGCTCTCCTGGCAGACGCCGATTGAGGGCGGCAGGCGGGCCGGCGATGTGGCACTGCGCTTCCGCGCACACCTCGTCCCGCCGCCCCCTCCACCAACGCCCGTGCCGACGCTCGTCGTCGAGCAGCCAGGGGCTGACCTGCCGGACCCGCCGCCCGGCGGTGAGGGCGGCCCGACCGAAGGCCGAACGCTCGCCGCGCCCGGGCAGGGAGGCGTCGGCCGGGGGTGGGGCAGCGCCGCGCCTGACCAGTCCCGCGCCGGCCAGCCAGACCGGTGCGAGCGACATTCGAGCGGCGTGCGCTGCATGTGGCGCATCGCAACGATTCCTACCGGCCGCGAGGAGACGCCTGCTGGGGGTGGAGCAGGGCGAGTCACGCGCCAGAGCCTGGCCGTTTCGCAGGTTCAGACGCCTGAGCCGACAGCCACAGCGGCTGCACCGCTGCTGGCGCTTGTGTCAACCTCCTCGCGCACCAGCGTTCCGACCGGTGGGCGCTTCAGCGTCGCGGTCTCGGTCTTTAACGAGAGTGGGGCAGCTGCGATCCCCGTGACCATCAGCGCCGACGGGGCGATGGCCGTGCTGGACGCGAGCGCCACGAGCGGCGTGTGCTCGTTCCAGGGCGCGTCGGCCCAGTGCGCGCCGACGGCTGGCGATGGCCTGCCGGCGACGATCACCGTCGTCTTCGAGGTGCTGCCGGGAAACCAGGCCCGCGCCCAGCTCACGGTCCGCGCCAGCGCGAGCGAGAGCGCCCGCAGCGCCTCCGACCAGGTGATCATCGAGGTGGCGGGCTACGCCGTCACGCCCGGCCCGTGGCCCCCGCCGACGCAGCCGCCTCCACCGACCTGGACGCCGCTCCCGACCGGCGAGCCCACCTGGCCGACTGCTGACCCGCAGACCACGCCGCTTCCGACGGCCGCCCCGACCGCAGTCCCGCCAGGACAGGGACCTGGCAGCGGGCCGCTCAGCTGCGCGCCGCAGGCGCTCGTCCAGCTGCCGAACGTGACGAACGCCTTCGGCCGCACCGACAACGTGCGTCTCATCGTCCCCGCCGCTGCGGCCTTCCAGGAGGCACGGCTGGAGATCGCCGCGCAGACCGGCCAGGATTCCCTCGCCCGCCTCGCCGACGCTCTGCGCGCGCCGGAGTTTCGGTCGGACAAGCCGGGCGTGGCGCGCATGTCCTGGCACATGACCGGTCGCGCGATCGACCTCGACACCGGCGCGCCCTGGCGTCGCGTGCGCGAGGGGCGCTACTGGCGGCTGTACCTCGGAGGCGCCGACATCACCGCGGTCTTCGAGCGCCACGGGTTCACGCGCATCCCCGACCGCGATGACTCGACGGAGTGGTGGCACTACGAGTACCGCGCCGACGGCATCGTCTGGGCGAGCGCCATGCTCCAGGTCTGGCCGATTGCCCGCCTCCAGCGAGCCTTCCCCGAGATCGGCTGGGCCAGCGTCGGCTGCCAGGGAGGTGGGCCGGTGATCACGGAGCCGCTCGCGGACGGCATCGAGCGATGCGTCGCGGGGTCGCCGTCATACGCGAGCGCGGTCGAGGAGCTCGACGGCTGCGGGCCGCCCGTGCGAGCGGGCGACCGCGTGTACCAGCTCGACTCGACACTCGGGTTCGTGGGGATGACCGGGAGCACGACGGGGCCGCACCTGCACCTGGGGCTGCAGGTCAAAAGCTACGACGGCGCCTATCACCAGACGGACATCTGCACGCCCGACTGGCTCCAGGGCCTGGCGCCGCCGCCGGACGCCTGGTGCTGGACAGAGATGGCCGATCCGCTCTCGTTCCTGCCGCTCGCCCCGCCGCCGGAGAGCGCTGCGGCCACGCGCCCAGGTTCCACTGGTACGCCGGTGATACCCGAGGGCGCGCCCTGGCAGCTTCCGCCGCCCGACTATCCCGGCTCGCTGCTCGCAGCGCCGGCGCCGGGCGCTGCGCCCGAGGGGCAGTACTGGTCGCCGTACCAGGACGGCGGGCACTACGGCGGCGGAGGCGTCGCCGAGTGGTTCCAGGAGGCCACCTGTCACACCTGGGCCGGGTTCCCCTGGTGTCCCGCCCGCTGATTGCATCCTTCTCACACGTCGCACAAGGAGACTTCGATGTACCTGCTCGCCCACGCGCTCACCGCCCTGCCGCACCTGCCGCTCCTCGACATGAGCGGGCTTGCGGACCTTGCGTCACTCCTGACGCTGAACGACCCGCCGATCAAGGCCGAGAACATGATCAAGGAGATCGCCACCTGGCTCACCAAGATCCTCTCGGCGGTCGCCTTCCTGTTCCTGATCATCGACCTGTTCAAGCACG
>JBDLTZ010000033.1:0-9595 GCA_039805565.1 Chloroflexota bacterium
GTGTGGGCCGCAGGCCCACACACCCCCCACCAGAGGTATACTCATGACACTCATACACAGTACGGCGCCCGCGCTCTCCGCCGCGGTCTCCCCGGCGGCCACCGAGCTCGTAGAGCGCGCCCGCCCGAGCGTCGTCCAGGTGCGCAGCGGCGGGCGCGGCAATGGCACTGGCGTGATCTGGGGTGCGGACGGCGCCATCATCACCAACGACCACGTCGTGGCCCACGCCGGCGGCGCCATCCAGGTCGCCCTGACCGACGGCCGCACCTTCGACGCAAAGGTGGTGGCGCGCGCCCCTGAGCTCGACCTGGCCTTGCTCGCGGTGGACGCGTCGGATCTCCCCGCGGCCGAGGGCGGCGACTCGCGCGCGCTGCGGGTCGGCGAGCTCGTCTTCGCCGTCGGTCACCCCTGGGGCCAGCCGTGGGTCGTCACCGCTGGCATCGTCAGCGCTGTTGGCCAGGTGCCTGTGGGCGGCGGCACGGCGCCCTACATCCGGTCGGACGTGCGTCTGGCCCCCGGGAACTCCGGTGGCCCGCTGCTCAACGCCCGTGGCCAGGTCGTCGGCATCAACGCCATGATCTTCGGCGGAGACCTCGCGGTCGCCATCCCCAGCCACGTCGCCGCCGAGTGGCTCGCGGCCGGGCCGCCTGCGCCGCAGGAGGAGCGGCGCGCACTCCTCGGCGTGCAGGTGCAGCCCGCCGAGCCGCCGCCGGGCCTTGGTGGGGCCTGGGCCGGGCGCGCCGCCGGGCTGCTCGTGGTGGGCGTTGAGCCGGGCGGGGCCGCGTCCCGCGCCGGGCTGCTCGTGGGCGACCTCATCCTCGACGTTGCCGGTGAGCCTGTGGAGGGCCCAGTCGCCCTGAGCGACGCCCTCGCCGCGCGCGTAGGTTCCGGGCGGGTGCGCCTCTACCTGCTGCGTGCCGGGGCCCCGCTGCCGGTGGACATCGCCCTTGGCTAACTCCTCTCTTGCGCGGCAGGAGGGCCGGGGGAGAGAGGCTTCGCTCTCCCTCTTGCGCGGCATGGAGAGGCGGCAGGGGAGAGGGGAATGATCCCGACACGCAGAGAGGTTTTCAAACCGTGACCACCGTCCTTATCGTCGCCGCCGCGCCCGCTATGCGTGCGGGGCTCCGTGCGCTGCTGGTCGCCGAGGGTCTTCAGGTCGTCGGTGAGGCCGCCGCGCTCGGCGCGCTCGCGCCGCCCCTCGCCGCTGATGTCGTCCTGCTCGCCGGGGCCGAGCAGCTCGCCGACGCTCCACGTGCCCTCCCCGAGGACGCCCGATCCGGCCTCGTCGTGCTCTCGGACGACCCGCGCGCCGCCGCGCAGCTCCGGGCGCTGCCGCTCGTCGGCTGGGCGTTGCTCCTGCCCGACGCTACCCCCGAGGAGCTGCGTGCCGCCGTCCACTCCGCGGCCGCTGGCCTCGTGGCCCTCTCGCCGTCCCTCGCCGCCCGCGCCCTTGCCGCTCGCCCCCCTGCCGAGCCCCCCGACGAAGCCACCGAGCCGCTCACCGCCCGTGAGCACGAGGTGCTTGACCTCGTGGGCCAGGGGCTTTCCAACAAGCTCATCGCCCGCCGGCTCCAGATCAGCGAGCACACCGTCAAGTTCCACCTCTCGTCGATCTTTGCCAAGCTCGGCGCCGCTAGCCGCACCGACGCCGTCAACCGCGCCGCCCGCCAGGGGCTGATCACGCTGTAGCGCTACAGCGCTTTCCAAATACCCCAGGATTGCGATATAATACCGACGTATGTTGTCTACGCAGTGCCGGGTTGTGTAATGGCAGCACGGCGGACTTTGGATCCGTCTGTCCAGGTTCGAGTCCTGGCCCGGCAGCCAATTGGTGGTGCCAAAGGCATGTCCCACTCACCTGACGGTGTCGAGCAGCGCACTGCCCCGGCCAGTCGTCGGAGATGGGGCTATATCCGCACAGTGAAGAGTGACTTCACTGTGCGTTTCATTTACTCCCTATGAGACTCGGAGCCATCGTACTCGCCGCCGGCGAGGGCACGCGGATGCGCTCGGCCCTGCCGAAGGTGCTGCACCCGATCTGCGGCCGCCCCATCCTCGGCCACATCCTCGCCGCCGCCGATACGCTCGGGGCTGCTGAGGTCGTCGCTGTGCTGGCCGCTGATACCGTTGCGCAGGCCCGCGCCGCCTTCGGTGAACGCTACACCTACGTCGTCCAGGCCGAGCGCCTCGGCACCGCGCACGCTGTGCTCCAGGCCCGTGACATCCTGCGCGGCCGCGTCGACGATGTTCTCGTGATGCTCGGCGACGCGCCGCTCGTGCGTGCCGAGACGGTCGGGCGGCTCATTGAGCGACGGCGCTCCGCGGGCGCCCTCATGGCACTGCTCTCCTTCCACGCCCACCCGCCCACCGGCTACGGGCGCGTCGTGCGCGATGCCGGGGGGCGCGTGACTGGCCTCGTCGAGGAGCGCGACGCCACCCCCGAGCAGCGCGCGATCACCGAGTGCAACAGCGGTGTGATGTGCTTCGACGGCGGCTGGCTCTGGGAGGCGCTCGCCCGTGTCCAGCGCAACCCGCTCAAGGGTGAGTACTACCTCACCGACACCGTCGCCCTCGCCGTCGAGGACCAGGGCCTCGGCGCGGTCCTGGCCGAGGTGGCGGCTGACCCGCGCGAGGCCTGGGGTGTCAACGACCGCGCCCAGCTCGCCCAGGCCGAGACCGCCATGCGCGAGCGCCTCCTCGACGCCATCATGCGCTCGGGGGTCACTGTGGTGGACCCGGCCTCCACCTACATCGACGTCGACGTCGCCGTAGGGCGCGACAGCACCCTTCACCCCGGCACAATGCTGCGCGGCGCCACGGTCGTCGGCGCGCGCTGCCACGTTGGCCCGCACACCACTCTGATAGACACGCAGCTGGGCGACGGCGCCCGCGTACGTTACACGTTGGCTGAGGGGGCCGTCATCCCGCCCGGCGCCGATATCGGCCCGTTCACCCACATCAAGTAGGAGCTATGGAAGGCAGACTTCAGATATTCAGCGGCAGCGCCAACCGCGCCCTCGCCCAGGAGATCGCCAGCGGCCTCAACATCAACCTCGGCCGGGCGATCGTCAGCACGTTCAAGAACGGCGAGACCCGCGTCAAGATCGAGGAGAATGTCCGTGGCTCCGACGTCTTCGTGGTGCAGCCCACCTGCACGCCTGTCAACCACCACCTGATGGAGCTGCTACTGCTGATCGACGCCCTGCGGCGCGCCTCGGCCGCCCGCGTCACCGCCGTGGTGCCCTACTACGGCTACGCCAAGCAGGAGAAGAAGACCACCGGCCGCGAGCCGATCTCCGCCAAGCTGGTCGCCAACCTCATGCGCACCGCCGGCGCCGACCGCGTCCTCACGATGGACCTGCACGCCCCGGCGATCGAGGGCTTCTTCGACATCCCGGTGGACCACCTCCAGGCCGGCCCCATGCTCGCCGAGTACATCCGCGAGCTGAACCTCCCGCACCTGGTCGTCGTGTCGCCCGACGCCGGTGGCGTGGGACGTGCGAATGGCTTCCGCGAGCGCATCGGCGCCGGCCTGGCGTTCATCGCCAAGCAGCGCCCCCAGCCCGATATCGCCGAGGTGCTCGACATGGTCGGAGACGTCGAGGGCAAGACCGCGATCATCGTGGACGACATGATCTCCACCGGCGGCACGCTCGCCGAGGCCGCCCGCGCCCTGCGCGCCCGCGGAGCTACCGGCGTCTACGCCTGCGCCACCCACGGCATCTTCGCCAGCGACGCGCTCTCGATCGTGGCGGAATCGGTGCTGCAGGAGGTTGTCGTCACCAACACCATCCCACTCACGCCCGGCTATGAGCAGGCCCGCGTCCGCGTTATCTCGGTGGCGCCGCTCTTCGCTGAGGCAATAATGCGTATCCACAAGGACCTGTCCCTCAGCGCCCTGTTCTCCTGAGGAGGGGGTGTGGGGGCCTGTGCCCCTACGAACAATACATGGAACCTGAACATAGTTTGATCATCGCCGGCCTTATCGGATGCCTCGTCTTGCTGGCGTTCACCTCTGCGGTGGATGCGGCCCTCACCGCGATCAGCCGCCACCGCCTGAGCATGCTTCAGGAGGAGGATCGGTCGCGCGCGGCGATCATCGGCCGTCTGCTCGATGACCCGTACCGCTTCAAGGTCGCCATCCTGGTGCTCAACACCGGCGCGGTCATCGCCGCCACCGCGCTCGTGATGTTCCTCACCCGCGATATCTCGTGGAACTGGCGCGTCGGCGCGCTCGCGCTCCTGCTCGTGGCGATCATGATCTTCAGCGAGGGCCTGCCGAAGTCCATGGCCCTGCGCGACCCGGCCGCCGCCGCCCGACTCCTCGCCGGTCCTATGGCTATAGGCGCCCAGGTGATCTGGCCGCTCGCCTGGCTGATCGGCCAGATCACCCGGCCGGTCATCCGCATCTTCAGCGGCGCCTCCCCCGGCCCCACCCCGCTCGTCACCGAGGAGGAGCTCCGCATGCTCGTCAACGTCGGCGAGGAGGAGGGGCTGATCGAGCCGAACGAGCGCGACATGATCGAGGGTATCTTCACCTTCGGCGACACCCTGGTGCGCGAGGTGATGATCCCGCGCGTCGATATCGTCTGCCTCGAGGACGCCGCCACCCTCGATGAGGCCCTCGACCGCATCATCGCCAAGGGCCACTCGCGCATCCCCGTCTACCACGAGAGCATCGACCAGATCGTCGGCATCCTGTACGCCAAGGACCTGCTCCCCTGGATGCGCGTCGGCCGGCGTGACCTCGGGCTCGCTGCGCTCCTGCGCGCCGCCCACTTCGTGCCGGACACGATGAAAGTCGACGCGCTCCTCAAGGACCTCCAGGCGCGCAAGGTGCACCTGGCGATCGTTGTGGACGAGTACGGCGGCACCGCCGGGCTGGTGACGATCGAGGACCTGCTTGAGGAGATCGTCGGTGAGATCCAGGACGAGTACGACATCGAGCTGCCGCCGGTGCAGGTGGTGGGCGACGGCGAGCTGATCGTGGACGCCCGCGTGCTGATCGATGACATCAACGACCTGACGGGCCTCGAGCTGGAGTCCGAGGAGTCGGACCGCATCGGCGGCATGGTCTTCGAGCAACTCGGCCGAGTGCCGGAGCAGGGCGACGAGGTGCGTGTGGGGGATGGGGTGACGATCCGCGTGCTCTCTGTGGAGGGCCTGCGGCCGCGGCGGCTGCGTATCAGCTACCGCGCGAACGATGCGCTTGAGGTGAGCGCGTCTAAAGGGGAGCGAGTCGATGAGCGCGCAGCAGAGTAGCCTCGAGAAACTGGTGGCGGCCGCCCACGTAGCGCGGGAGCGCGCCTACATTCCCTACTCTGGGTTCGCGGTGGGGGCGGCCGTGCTCACCGCCTCGGGGCAGGTGTTCTACGGCTGTAATATCGAGAACGCCGCCTACCCGTCCACGGTCTGCGCCGAGCGCGTGGCCCTGTTCAGCGCCTACGCGGCTGGCGAGCGGGAGATCGCCGCCCTCGCGGTGGTGGCCGACACCGCGGGCCCGGTGAGCCCCTGCGGCACCTGCCGCCAGGTGATCGCCGAGCTTGCGCCCCGCGCTGCGATCGCCCTGGGGAATATCGCCGGCGACGTGCAGCTCACCTCCGCCGCCGAGCTCCTGCCCGGCGCCTTCACCCCCGAGTCGCTCCCGGCCCGCGGGTAGGGCTATCCCTGCGCGCCAGGGGTCTGGAGGAGCCGCGCTCCTCCAGATGAGCAGCACAGTGACGAAGCGGCTCAGCGCTTCGCGTTCAGCTCGAGCGGCTCGATGTACGCCAGCATCGTGGCCACGCGCCGGAAGCCGACGCGCTCGTATACCCGGCTGGCCCCCTCGTCGGCCGCGGTGAGGAAGGCGACCTCGACGCCGAGCCCGAAGGCCACCCGCGCCATCTCGGCCGTCAGCGCGGTGGCAACCCCGCGGCGCCGCAGCGGCTCAAGCGTGGCGATCCCCACCAGCTCCGCCAGCCCGTCACGCGGCGGGTTGTACATCCCCGCTCCCGCCGCTGACCCGTGGAGGTACGCCGTGAACGCCCGGTTGCCTACCAGCCCGCGGCGGTAGCGCTCGGCGTCCTCGTCGCTGAAGACACCGCTCCCCTTCGGATTGAACCCGAGCTCGTTCGTCGCCAGGGACTCCTTGATCGCATCCAGCGGCGAGTCGGCTGTCAGAACGCCGATCGTCAGCCCCGGCACCTCGGGCCCCGCCCGCCATGTCTCGCGCGTGCAGACCATGAGCGGCTGGCGGGCCTCTTCCCCCAGCCCCGCGGCGCGCAGCGAGGGCGCCAGGTCCGGCGCGAACTCCTCGATGAACTCGAGCCGCGGCCGCCGCACGCGCGCCCGGTACGCCCCGCGCAGCCGCGCCACGGCCTGCCCGAGATCGCCCCCCGCCGGCTCGTCCGGCACGGCGTAGTTCAGGTATGTCAGCATATCCCGCGGGTGGAAGAACGCCGTGAACGGTGGGATCCGCTCGGCTTCGTACTGCTCGCGCGCGGTCTCGCGCATGTAGGACTGGAGTCGCTCGATCAGGTCCATAAAGCTCAGATATCTACAATGATCTCGGCGAGCAGCCGCCGGTAGCTCTCACCCGTAGCCCGCTCCCAGATACGCGGCAGCTCGGCGCCCTGGCGTGCCCCGGTCTCCTCCAGCGCCGCCAGGTAACCCTGTGCCCCTGGGTCCTGCTCGAGCCCGAGCGCCCGGACGTGCGCGCGCGCCACTACGGCGTCCTGCAGTGCGCCCAGGGCCTCCTGGAGGTCCGCCAGCGGAGCCAGCGCCTCGTCGACCCGCGGGCCGATCGCGTCGGCGAAGAACTCCAGGGCGTACCGCAGCCGCTTGCCCGCGATCCGCGCCACGTGCAGCCGCTCGTCGGGAGTGTCGCCCACGATCGACTCGAAGGCGCGCAGCTGCTCGTACCGGCGCCAGATCGCGCTGCCCGCCAGATCGCGCACCCGCGGCGGCACACCCGTCTCCGGCAGCGGCCCGATGTCCGCCCCCGGCGTGGTGAGGAAGGCGGCGAACGCGCGCTTGATCCGCCGGTAACGCTTGGAGCCTAGGGTCGCCACCAGCCGCTCCCGCGCGGGCCCCCGCTCCACCCGCACCGCCGCCAGCAGCGGCTCTATGATCGGCCGCTCTTCCTCCGGCAGCCGCTCCTGGTGCGCGAGCAGTGAGCCCAGGAAGACATCGCGGTCGCGCACCTCGCCCAGCGCCTGGGCCACGCGTTGGAGCCCGCGCCGGTGCTCGCGTATCACTTTGGCGTCAAACACTCCCTCCGTCACCTGGAGCGATGCGCGCAGCCGCCGCGTGGACACCCGCATCTGGTGCACGTCCTCGGGCTCCTCGCCCCCGCGGACCTCTTCCTCGCGTGCCAGCATGCGCTCGAAGAAGCGCCGCAGCACCCGCCGCGCTCCCTCGGCCACCCCCTCGTCCCCACGCAGCCCGTCGGGAACCTCGGTCATCTCGAGCGACAGCGGGGCGTCGTCTGGGGCCAGCTCTGAGAGGCGCTCGCCATCTGGCGTCTGTCGCACCACGAGCCCCCCGATCGCGCGCCGCCACAGGTCGGCGCGTGTCTCGACGAGGCGCGCCGCCTCTGTGTCTCTCCAGGCCAGCGTGACCGTCGTGAGCTCACCGTGGTGCACCGCCGCAGTCGAGCCGACTTGGAGCGCGGAAGCCACGCGCAGCAGGGCCCCGAGGCGCAGCGCCTGGCGCCGCGCCCCCGAGGGGAGCCGCAGCAGCGAGGGCTCGCGGCTCGGGCGCGGGCGCTCGCGCATCAGCGCGGTCGCCGCTGCCACCACCGCCTGCTCATTGGGCGAGAGGCCGTCGATCGGCGCCGCAAGGGCAGCGTCTCTCGCGCTGCGCGCCGGCTGCTCTGCCCCCGCGTGCAGCGCGGCCTCGTAGAAGGTCGCCGCCAGCTGCGCGAGCCTGCGCGCCGAGCCGGAGAGCCGGTGGGCGTCGGCGGTGCGGTCGAACAGGCCGAGCGCCAGGGCCGGCAGTGTGGGGCGGGATGCGGGGGGCTCGTCTGCCAGAAACGTAGGGGTCATCGGGTCAGGAGACACAGGTTTCTCCCCAGTTGAGCCGCCCAGCAGCTCGAGCCCGCGCGCAAGCTTGCTGCGGTCCTCAGGCTGGAGGGGGAAGTGCTCGTGCAGCAGCGCAATCAGTGCGTCCAGGTCGGCGCGGTCGCCGCCGGCCAGCAGCTCAATCTCCAGCTCGCGGAAGGGCAGTGCCCGCGCTCCGGCCTCGATCGCGCCCTCGTCCAGGCTCAGCTCCGCCACGCGCCGGCCCTGGAGCGAGGCGTACAGGTGGCGGCGCGTCGTGCGTACCAGTACCACCGGAAGCAGCTCGGCTCCACCCGTGACCGCCAGCGTCTGGTCGCGCGCCTCGCTCGGGGGCCACTGCTCCGGCGCGTCACCTGCGTCCAGCTCCACCTCCCACTCCCCGCGCTCGTGCACTCCGTCGCGCACCTGCCCGCCGCGTTTGAGTGTTGCGACCCGTCGCTCGCCTACCAGGCGCACCCGCAGGCCGCAGCGTAGAGCTGACAGCCGCCTGTCGGCCGTGTCGAAGTACGTGTTGCGCTGCACCTCGGCGTGGGGCGTGGCGGCGAGCTCGTAGGGGCCGAGCGCACGCAGGTCGGCGAGCGCTGCGAGCGTCGCCGCGTCTACGACGAACTTCGCTTCGATCTCCATTGAGTTCTATCCTCCCGCGCCGGCAGTATAGCATGGCGGCGTACCTCACACAGCCGAAACTACGGTCTGCGGCGCCAGGGTGGATGGGCGTCCGTGGCGGTAGTATGCGCTAGAGTTGCGCAGTGCCCCCTTCATGCTATAATACTTGTCGATTCCTATGCCTGAAAAAAGGCCACGCTCTCAAGACTGGAGTTGCATCGGTGAAGGTTACGACCGTAAAATTGCCGAAGAGCCTGCTGGCGCTCGACATTGAGCTGGACCGCGAGCAGGTCGAGAAAGGTCTCGACCGGGCCGCGCGCCGCCTCTCGCAAAAGCACAACATTCCTGGTTTCCGCAAGGGAAAGGCCCCGCGCTTTATCATCGAAAATTACTTTGGCCGCCCTGCGCTGCTTGAAGAAGCCTCCGATGATCTGATTAACAAAGCCTTCCGCGACGCGCTCGACCAGCAGGGTGTTGATCCCGTCGGTCAGGCCAACCTCCAGAATGTTAACTTCGACGCGGAGCCCTTCACCTTCCGCGTGGTTATCCCCGTCGAGCCCACCGTCAAGCTGGCCGACTACCAGGCCATCCGGGTGCCGCTCGACATCCCCGAGATCACCGACGAGATGGTCCAGGAGGCGCTCGACTCGCGCCGTGAGCGCCACGTGGTGCTGAAGGACCTCGAGGAAGAGCGCCCCGTGCAGTCCGGCGACCAGCTGTCCGTCGAGCTTGATGCGATTGTCGACGGCCAGCCGATGGACGAGCGCGCCGAGGGTACTCCGCCGCCCCCCTCGACAGTGGTGATGGAGGAGAAGCGCCTCGTCCCCGGCCTCTACCAGGGCCTGCTCGGCGCCACCGTCGGCCAGACGGTCGAGGTGATCTCGCAGATGCCCGAGGAGCACGCCAACGAGCGCGTGGCCGGCAAAGAGGTCCAGTTTATCGTCAAAGTG
>JBDLTZ010000034.1:0-13241 GCA_039805565.1 Chloroflexota bacterium
TAGCCGTCCCGCCACTCCCACGTCACCGGCGTGTCTTCCGGCGCCAGCCGCACATCACTCGGCTCGTGCTCGGCGCGCACGCTCAGCGCCACATCGTGCAGCGGCAGCACGTCCTCGATGATGTCTAGCCCGCGCCCGCGCCGCTGATGGACGTAGTGCAGAAGGTGGAGCACCAGGTCGCCCTCCTGCCGGCGCACCGTCGCGATCGCCGTGGTCGGCAGGGTGTGGTCAGCCACGCGCGGCTCAGGCAGCAGCAGCCGCAGCGCGTTGCCGATCACCTCGCGGTGCGCCCGGCGCGACGTCTCGGCGTACTCCGAGAACAGCGGCCGCGCGATGTAGATCACACCGCCGCGCCGCACCGCCACCGGCTCGTCGGAGACCTCGGCCTGCGGGGTGTACTGGTGCGAGCAGAAGTGCTCCCAGGTGCGGTTGAAGTACGGGTGGCGCGAGCGAGCCAGCACCTCGGCGCCGGGCAGCACCTCCACCAGCAGCCCCTGCTGCTCACAGATGGTGTCGAATGGCTCCAGGCCAGCGGCGAGCTCTGGCCCCAGCGCCAGGTAATCCGGCGCGAAGGGCGCTCGCCCGCGGTACCGCACCCCCAGCAGGTCCCCGATCGCGAAGTCACCCGCGGCCTCGTCCAGCCCCGAGGCGCCCGTCACCAGCAGCCGCCCGCCGCCTGCCACGTAGTCCCGCAGCCGCCGCGCCAGCCCCGCGTCCACCCGCACCGCGTCCGGCAGCACAACCACTTTGTAGGGCGCGAGATCGCTGCCGATGTCCAGCACGTGGAACTGGTGTTTGAGCTGCTCGAGCGCGTGCAGCGCCCCGATGTCCGCCGCCTCCGTAAGGCTCTCGCGCAGCCCGCCCTTGGCCGTGATCACGCCGATGTCGGGCAGCGAGATGCTTCCCACCACAAACGGCTCGCGGCGCTCAACCTCGGCGTACACCTCGCCGATGCGCGCGTACACTGCCGGGTCCAGCCTCCCGCGCGGGTGGAGCTGGTCACCGATGCTGCACACCGCGCCGTGCGCCAGCCCCTGGAAGCACTCAAACTCCAGCGCCGCCCGGTTCCGCAGCCCGCCGAAGTCGCCCCAGGTGGTGTGAAAGCGGCCCATCATCGCCATCAGCTGCCGGTCGAAGGTCTCGAAGTAGCGCACGTAGAGCGGGAAATGATCGTAGCCCCAGAAGCCGCCGGGGAGCGACTCGATCTCGATGTGGGTGAAGTCGTCGAGCTCGGCGCGGTTGCCCAGCTCGGGGTCACCTTCCACCCGCAGGCGGCTGTTGTAGAAGATGCCGGTATCGGGCGTGATCGCACGAATGGCCGCCGTGCAGCGCCGCATAAACCCGCGCTCGGCCTCGAGCGAGAAGCGCGCCAGCTGCTCGGCATCCTCGGGGTTCACCCCCTGCTTACGCATCTGCGCAAGGCAGGTGCTGCAGATGCACGGGCCGCCGATGTAGCGCACGATGTCGATAAACAGCCCATCCACCGCGTAGCGCCCGAGCAGCTCCTCGATCTGTGCGATGACGTAGTCGCCGTAGCCGGTGTTCATGCAGAGGTTCTTCCAGCCGGGGCGCAGCGGCGAGCTGGAGGGCCCGGCCGTGCCGCCGGTAGCGGCCGCGATCTGGCGCCACTCCGGGTGCGTCTGCCAGGCCAGCTCGTCCCACGTCACCGTGGTGTAGACCGGGGCGCGGATGCCAGCCGCGTGGCAGGCGGCGATCATCTCGCCGAGCAGGTCGGGTCGGCGCAGGTGCGGGTGCGGCGTGCCGATCTCGGTGGGGTAGTAGGAGTAGCCGTGGTGGCACTTGGCGAAGACGGTGATCGAGTTGACGTGCGCGGCCTTGAGCGTCGCCACAAACGCCTGCGGGTCAAAATCGGCGGCGATATCGGGGATGTGCGGCGAGGTGTGGAAGTCGAGGTGGACCTGGCGGAACGGAAGCTGGTGCATGATGTGACTCCTTCGTCGTGCCAGAGATCATCGGTGATGTAGAGGTGTTGGCGCCTACCTATCCCTCGGCCGGCGCCTCCCCAACCTCGAAGCCCGCCAGGTTCTCGAGCGCCTTCACCAGCGCATGATTCCCCTCGTGGCCCAGGCCGCGCGCCTGGAGCGTCCGGTAGAGCTGGTGGATCAGCGCGGTGCCCGGCAGCGGCACCCCGAGCTCGTCGGCCGCGCTCAGCACCAGCCGCACGTCCTTCTGCTGCAGGTCGATCGTGAAGCCCGGCCGCCAGTCGCGGCGCAGCACCTGCGGGCCACGATTTGCCAGCATCCAGCTCCCGGCCGCCCCGCCCACGACAGCCTGCAGCGTCTTCTCAAGGTCCACGCCGCCGGCCTGCGCGAACAGCAGCGCCTCGGCCGCCGCCAGCATGTTGCCCACCACCAGGATCTGGTTTGCCAGTTTGACCGTCTGCCCGGCGCCGAGCGGCCCGACGTGCGTGATAGTCTTGCCCATCGCCTGGAAGACCGGCATTGCTCGCTCGACGTGCGCCGCCTCGCCGCCAACCATAATGCTCAGCGTGCCGCGCGCCGCCCCCTCGCTGCCGCCGCTCACCGGCGCGTCCAGCATCGCCACCCCGCGCTCGGCCAGCCGCTCCGCAATCACCCTGGTGGCCTGCGGGCTAATCGTGCTCATGTCGATCACCAGCGAGCCCGGCCGCACGCCGCGGATAACGCCGCTCTCACCCAGGAGCACCTCCTCGACGTCCGGCGTGTCACTGACGCACGTGATGATGATGTCGGTGTGGAACGCCAGATCGCCCGGGCTGCTGGCTGGCCCCGCGCCCTCCGCGGCGAGCTCCTCCATCCGGCTCGCGGTGCGGTTCCACACCCGCACCTGGAAGCCGGCCTTCAGAAGGTTGCGCGCCATCCCCCGCCCCATGATGCCCAGACCGATGAAACCGATACGCTCGCTCATACTGGTATCACCTCCACATGTTCGTGCCGGAACCAAAACCTCCCTGCACCCACACGCTCATCAAGTCCGCACAACACCTGAAGTCCGCACAACACCTGCGCACACGAAACCCATATACCGCACGCCAGATCTCACACGCACAGCACATAGATGTGACGCAGAGCTGCCCGTATCATTGGTGATTGCTGCGGCCGCGGAGCTGATGATCGCGCCGCTGGTAACACAACGGTTCGCACAACCAGCTACAGTTACGTAATTGCCCGAGAGCGCCTCCCGGCAGCACGCCGCGCGTCGCTCGGGGCGGGGTATCTCGAGGGCATCGCGCACCTCCATGCGGCACGCTGCTCACCGCTGGTGAGCGTCACACCTCGACAGCCGCGGCGCATCGCGGCACACTATAGCACACCGTGCGTAAGCCCAATCATCAGCGAGGACACGAGTGCAGCACGCCCCCATTATCCTGACCATCGACGACGACCCCGGCGGGCGGCTGACGCTCGAGGCGCTGCTCTACCAGGAGGGGTACCAGCTCGCCTTTGCACAGAGCGGGCAGGAAGGCCTTGTGCTCGCGGCGTCGCTGCTACCGGATCTTATCCTGCTTGATGTCATGATGCCGGTGCTCGATGGATTCAGCGTCTGCCGCAGCCTCCGGGCGGACCCGCGGCTCGCGCAGGTGCCGATCATCCTTATCACGGCCCTGGACGACAAGGACTCGCGGCTCGAGGGGCTTGCCAGTGGAGCCGACGAGTTCGTCACAAAGCCATTCGATCACGCCGAGCTCCTCACCCGCATCCGCACCGTCGCACGGCTCAACCGCTACCGCCGCATCCTCGAAGAGCGCGAGCGCCTCGAGTGGATCGTGGACCACGCCGACGAGGGTTTCCTGCTGCTCGACGCCGCAGGGCAGATACGCTACGCCAACCCGTCTGCCCGCCGCTACCTGGACCTCCCGCCCGAGCCTGCGCCCGCCACAGGCGACTTCCTGGCGATCGCGTCCCGGCGCTACCGCCTCCAGCCGGAGATCGCCTGGGCTACCTGGCCCGACCCGTCGAACGCGCAGCACAGCCCACGCCTCATGGTCCTGCCCGCCGGGGAGACGCACGCTACCCTCTGGCTGCGCGTCGAGTGCAACGGCCGCGCGCCCGGCCCCGATGGAGACCGGCTGCTGCGCCTGCGCGACATCTCTGCCGAGATGACGCTTCAGCGCGACACGTGGAGCTTCCACGCCACCGTGATGCACAAGCTCCGCACACCCCTCACCGGGCTCGTCAGCGGCATCCGCCTCCTCTCCCGTGCCCCATCGTTGGCGTCGGACCCAGGCGCCTCGCAGATCGCTGACATCGTGCTCGAGAGTGCGGGCCGCCTCCAAGGCGAGATCATGGATATCTTGACCTACATCGAGGCCCCCGCCATGCTGCACGGCGACGAGCACATGCCGCTCGCCGACCTGCCGCAGCTCACCGCTGCCGCCGCCGCTGCCGCCAATGTCAGCCGAATCGAGGTGACCTCCCACGTCGCCGACAGCGCCGCACGACTCCCTCTGTCACGCCGTGCGATGGAGCTCATCCTCGTCGAGCTCCTGGAGAACACGCGCAAGTTCCACCCCTCAGCGGCGCCGACGGTTCACCTCACTGTGGATGCGGACGGGCGCGCGGTGCGGGTCCGCCTATCAGACGACGGGGTCTCCCTCGCGCCGGAGCACATCGAGCGCGCATGGCTCCCGTACTACCAGGCCGAAAAGTGGTTCACCGGCCAGATCCACGGCATGGGCCTCGGTCTGGCTACTGTCGCACAGCTCGTATGGGGAGCCGGCGGCAGCTGCAGGCTGACGAACCGCACTGACGGCGCGGGTGTCATCGTCGAGCTGAATCTCCCACTTGCCCCAGAGCTACGGAGGAACGCTTGAGTCGCTCCGCACGCATTCTGATTGTTGATGACGACCACGGCTCGCGCCAGACGCTTGACGCCCTACTCTCGTACCAGCCCTACGAGCTCTCGTTCGCCGCTAGCGGCCCCGAGGCCCTGATGATCGCCCACGAGTCCGTGCCGGATCTCATCCTGCTCGATGTCATGATGCCGGGCATGGATGGGTACGACGTCTGCCGCCGACTGCGCGAGGACCCGCAGCTCGCCGACGTGCCGATCGTCATGATATCGGCGCTCGATGACCGCGACTCTCGGCTCGAGGGGATCACCGCCGGCGCCGACGACTTCATCACAAAGCCGTTCGACTCGCTCGAGCTCGAGGCACGCATCCGCACGATCACAAGCCTCAACCGCTACCGTCGCCTGCTCGCCGAGCGCTCGCGATTCGACCAGCTGATCGACCTCGCACCGGACGGCTTCCTCCTCATCCACACCGACGGGCGCATCAGCCGCACTAACGCGGCTATGCTGAGCCTCCTCGGGGTGACGAGTGACGCCGAGCTTGTGGGCAGCCCCATCGAGAGCATCCTCGCGCCGAGCCAGCGGGCGCAGGTCCAGACCTGCCTCGCGGACGTCATCAGCGGCCGCGTCCGGCAGGCGCGCATCGAGACGCAGTTCACCGTGACAAACGCCCCGCCGTTCCCCGCCGAGATCTGCGTCGCGCGGGCAATGTGGGACGACCAGCCCGTGGCTCAGGTGAGCGTCCGCGATGTCACCGAGCGCGTCCGCGCGGCGCGTGCCCTCCAGCTGGCCCACGACGAGCTGGCGCGCTCGTACGATGCGACGCTTGAGGGCTGGGTGCGTGCGCTCGACCTGCGCGACCGCGCAACAGAGGGGCACACGCAGCGTGTCACCAGCCTGACGATCGAGCTGGCCCGCATCATGGGGTACAAGGAGCGGGACCTGGTGCACATCCGGCGCGGGGCACTCCTGCACGACATCGGCAAGATCGGCATCCCCGACGCAATCCTGCACAAGGCTGGCCCGCTCAATGATGAGGAGTGGGCTTTGATGCGGCAGCACCCCGTCTACGCCTACGAGATGCTCGCGCCGATCGCCTTCCTCCGCCCGGCGCTCGATATCCCTTACTGCCACCACGAAAAGTGGGACGGCACCGGCTACCCGCGGCGTCTGCACGGCGACCAGATCCCGCTCTCGGCGCGCATCTTCGCCGTCGTCGACGTCTGGGACGCGCTGCGCTCTGTGCGACCCTACCACGCCGCCTGGCCGATCGACAAGGCCCGCGAGTACATCCGCTCCCAGGCTGGCTCGCACTTCGACCCACAGGTAGTAAGCGTGTTCATGGATCTGACACGGGATGGCCGCTGATACGGCTTACGCCCAGCGGCGCGCGCCGCAATGGAGATGGCCTATGTCCAGGTCAAAAGCGGCCCCAATCGCATTCGCCGTGCTGATCATATCACTGCTTGCGGGCGGCTACATTGTTCAGCTCAGCGAGGCCCGTATGCTCGCGGAGCGACGAGCAGTGGTGATGGAGATCGGGCGGCGTCAGGCCTACACAATTCAGCGCCAGCTCGACAGCGCGCTCTCATCTACATACACGCTGGCTGCTATCGTGCGCGAGGATGGCGCCGTCAATAACTTTGATACCATCGCAGACGAGCTGATCACGCGCCTCCCGGTGGTCGACAGCCTGCAGCTCGCGCCCGACGCCGTCGTGCGACAGATTTACCCTCTGCGTGGGAATGAAGAGGCCATCGGCCACGACCTGCTCGCAGACCCACAGCGGCGCGCGGACGTGCAGCGAGCGATCGACAGCCGCCGGCTCACCCTCTCGGGGCCGCTCGAGCTGCGGCAGGGCGGGCAGGCAGTGATCGGGCAGCTCGCGGTGTTCACGCAGGGTGAGCAAGGCGAGGATGTCTTCTGGGGGCTGGCAGTCGCCGTCATACGCATCCCTACGCTGCTCGACACAGCCCACGTGAGCGACCTGCTGGCAGCGGGCTACACCTATGAGCTCGCCACGCGCGATGCGTCTACCGGACAACTACAGGCATTCAGCCGCAGCGGGGACAAGCTCACCAACCCGGTGCTGAATGATATCGAGGTGCCGAACGGAACGTGGGTCCTCGCCGTCACGCCGCCGGGTGTGTGGCATAATCTGACCTGGCTGCGGATCGAGGTGACTCTGGTCGCACTGTTCGTGACGCTGTTCACCTGGCTGACGTACAGCACAATACGCAACCGGCAGCAGCTAGAGGTCGAGGTTGAGCTGGCCACGGCCGAGCTGCTCACCTTCAACCGCCGCCTGGAGGCCGAGGCCGTCGAGCGCGCGCACCTGATGCACGCCCTCAGCCAGAGCCAGGCACAGTACCAGCACCTCGTCGAAAACCTCGGCGATGCTGTCTTCCAGACAGACGCCGCGGGCCGCTGGACGTTCCTGACGCCGGCCTGGACGACACTCACGGGCTTTACGGTCGAGCAGAGCCTGGGCATACCCTTCCTCGACTACGTGCACCCCGACGATAGGCAGCGCAACGCCGAGCTCTTCGCGCCGCTGATCGCGCGCCAGAAAGACTACTGCCGCCACGAGGTGCAGTACCTGACGAACGACGGTGGCTTCCGCTGGGTAGAGGTTTTCGCGCGGCTGCTGCTCGATGAGGAAGGCCAGGTCGTAGGGACTGCGGGCACCCTGCGCGACCGGACGGAGAGCCACATCGCGGACCAGCGCCTGCGCGAGAGCGAGGAGCGCTTCCGCACAGTTGTCTCGAACGCGCCGATCATCTGCTTCACACTTGACGAGCACGGTCTCTTCACGCTCTCGGAGGGCAAGGGCCTGGAGGTGCTCGGACGATCGCCGGGGCAGGTCGTGGGCAAGCCAATCACTGAGGTGTACGCCGATAACCCAGACATATTGGCTGACATCTCGCTCGTACTGAACGGACAGACGATCGCTAAGACACGCCTCGTCCAAGGACGCTGGTTCCAGACGTGGTACGCACCCCTGCGTCGCGCCGACGGCACGATGGGCGGTGTGATCGGGGTGGCCTTCGACGTAACCAAGCGCATCCGCGCTGAGGAAGCGCTGCGCGAGTCCAACGAGTCCCTTGAGCAGCGGGTGGCTGAGCGCACAGCCGAGCTGCGCGAGCTCAACAACCAGATGTGGCACGAGCTCTTCGAGCGCAAGCGGATCGAGGCCGCGCTGCGCGAGAGCGAGGAGCGATACCGCGCAATCTCGGCGATGACGATGGACTACGTGTTCGCGCTGCGCGTCGAGGCCGATAGCACGCTCGAGATGGAGTGGGTGGCCGGCGCCGACATGACCTCGAACAACGCCAGGTGGCTCATACCCGCAAGCGATTTTATCGAGGCAGTGCACTCTGACGACCGTGCCGCGCTTCAGCGCCAGATCTCGGCGGCGATGGCCGGCCAGGAGCAATCGCTCGAACTGCGAGTCACGAGCAAGCGGAGCGGCCCGCGCTGGATCCGCATCTTCCTACGCCCGCAGTCCAACGCACAGGGCCAGATCGAGCGGCTCCTCGGCGCCACGCAGGACATCACCGAGCGAAAGCAGGCCGAGATGGCCCTGGAAAACGAGCGGTCGCAGCTGGCGCAGCGTGTCGCCGAGCGCACGGCTGAGCTGAGCGCCGCCAACGCCGAGCTCGCGCGTGCCGCCCGCCTCAAGGACGAGTTCCTGGCGAGTATGAGCCACGAGCTCCGTACGCCGCTCAACGCCATCCTCGGGCTGTCCGAGGCGCTGCAGCGCAACGTCTACGGCGAGATGAATGCCAAGCAGCTCAGCTCGCTCCGCACCATCGCCGAGAGCGGTGGCCACCTGCTCGCGCTGATCAACGACATCCTCGACCTCTCCAAGATCGAAGCCGGCAAGCTCACGCTCAACATCGACACTGTCGGAACGATGATGGTGTGCCAGGCAAGCGTGCGGATGATCAAGCAGGCCGCGCACTCCAAGAAGATCAACGTCTCCCTCAACCTGGACCCACAGGCCACCACTGTGCGGGCCGATGCGCGGCGGCTCAAGCAGATGCTGGTGAACCTGCTGAGCAACGCGGTGAAATTCACTCCCGAGGGTGGCTCGATCGGCCTCGATGTGGAAACCGAGCCGGGTAACCAGACCATCCGCTTCACCGTCTGGGACACGGGCATCGGCATCCCGCGCGAGAAGCTCGGGCAGCTCTTCCGGCCGTTCGTGCAGCTCGACAGCGGTCTGGCGCGTCAGTACGAGGGCACAGGGCTAGGGCTCTCACTGGTGTACCGCATGGCCCGGCTCCACGGTGGGAGCATCGCAGTGGTCAGCGAGGTGGATAAGGGCAGTCGCTTCAGCATTATCCTCCCGTGGAGCGAGCAAATGTCCGACCCGCCCGAGCTGCCGCGAGCGCCCATGCCACGCCCGAGCGAGCCGGCAACAGCCCCCGCACCGGCGCTGCACACTCTTCCCACCGAGCAGCCGCTCGTCCTCCTGGCCGAGGACCAGGAGGCCAACATCGGCTTCATCACAGACTTCCTTCAGTCGTGCGGGTACCGCGTCATGGCCGTGCGCAACGGGCGCGATGTCGGAGAAGCGGCGCGCAGCACCAACCCAGCGATCGTGCTGATGGATATCCAGATGCCCGGCGTGGACGGTCTCACCGCGATCCGCGAGCTGCGTGCTGACCCGGCCACCGCGCACCTCCCGATTATCGCAGTCACAGCGCTAGCAATGCCCGGAGACCGTGATCGGTGCCTCGCGGCCGGAGCGAACAGCTACTTGAGCAAGCCCGTGAGTCTCCGGACTCTGATCGAGTCGATCGAGGCGTTGGGTGTCCGAGCCGGGGGCCCGGCGTAGACTGGGGCGCCCGCGTAGCGCGGCCAGTGAAGCACAGGAGAGTACCGGTGGAGCAGCCAAGCACCATCCTGATCGTAGACGACGACCACCCCACCAGAACAGCACTGGAGGGGCTCCTCTCTCAGGGAGGCTACCGGCTTGGCCTGGCGACCAGCGGGCGCGAGGCCCTCGACATGGCCACTACCCTGCGCCCGGACCTCATTCTGCTCGACGTAATGATGCCGGGGATGGACGGTTTCGCGGTGTGCCGGGGCCTGCGGGCAGACCCCGTGCTGGCCGAGGTGCCGGTGATCATGATCACGGCGCTGGACGACCGGGACTCGCGAGTGGAGGGGATCGCAGCGGGTGCCGACGATTTCCTCTCCAAGCCGATCGACTTCGTTGAGCTCGAGGCTCGTGTGCGAACAATCACGCGGCTCAACCGCTATCGCCGCCTGCTGAACGAGCGGGCGCAGCGCGAGCAGGCGGAGATGGAGGCAGCGGTGGCCCAGGAGACCGCACGCCTCAAAGACCTGTTCATCTCGAATGTGTCGCACGAGCTCCGTACGCCACTGGCTGTTCTCACGCTCCTGAGCGGCAATCTCGAGGCGCTCTACGGACGGCTCGACGACACGAAGCGAAGGGGTATGGTGCGGCAGATTCGCGACCAGGTAGCGGTGCTCAACCAGCTCGTCGGCAGCGTGCTCGAGATCTCGCGCGCAGACGGGAGGCGAATGAACACCGCGCATGGGCTGGTGGACCTGGCGAAGCTGGCGCAGGCCGAAGTGGCGAGTCTCCTGCCGATCGCCCAGTCTCAGCAGCAGACCGTCGAGGTGTTCGGCAGCACATATCTGCCCGTCAGGGGCGCGGCCGAAGAGCTTCGGCGTGTGGTGAGCAACCTCCTCAGCAACGCGATGAAATACTCACAGAATGGCACGCGCATCCTGCTGGAGTGTGCCATAGCGGCCAGGGGTGATGTAGACAGAGCAGTATGGCCCGGCAGCGACGAGCTCAGCGACGGCCGATGGGCAGCGCTGCGGGTGAAGGACACAGGTATCGGTATCGATGCGGAGAGCCTGCCGCGAGTATTCGAGCGCTTCTACCGGGCCTCGCCGCAAGGCACGATCCCAGGAGTAGGCTTGGGCCTTGCGATAGCGTTGGAGATCGCCAAAGCGCACGGAGGGATCATCACGGTAGAATCAACCCCAGGTGTTGGCAGCACTTTTGCCCTCTACATGCCCTTGGCAGAGGAAGGAACACCATGACAACATCCATTCTGATAGTAGACGATCAGCCTGAGCTGCTGGAGATGCTTGAGCTGACCCTTCACACGGCAGGGTACAGCGTGCTGCGAGCGACGGACGGGCAAGAGGCGCTGAACATCCTCGGCACGGAACCGGTAGACATGATCATCGCTGATATCGCGATGCCGCGCCTGAACGGCTACCAGCTCTACGAGCGCGTGCGCACAAACGCGGCGTGGGTCATGGTGCCGTTCATGTTTCTCACCGCGCGAGCGCTTGACAGCGACGTGCGGTACGGGAAGGAGCTCGGCGCAGACGACTACCTGGTGAAGCCGGTGCAGCCGGAGGATCTGCTCGCCGCGGTGCGCGGGCGGCTGCGGCGGCGCCAGGAGATGGTGATGGTGGGCGCGAGTGTCCGGCAGGTGAATGTTGCACAGCGCCTGACAGTGGGCGCGGTGGAGATCGACACCGGACAGCACCGCGTCTGGCTGGCTGGGCAGGAGGTGCTCGTCTCGGCGCGCGAGTTCGCGCTGCTGGAGTGCCTCGCCCGCCAGCCCAATCACGTCGTGCCGCCGCAGCAGCTGCTGAGGGTGACGCACGGGCTGGAGACAGACGCGCAGGAGGCCGGCTCGCTCCTGCGTCCGCTGGTCCGCTCACTCCGGCGAAAGTTGGGGTACGCCGTCGGCGAGATGGGGTGCATCGAGAACGTCCGCGGTGTTGGCTACCGGCTGAGCCCCTCTCCGGTGCTCCCTAGCGAGGCGGACGACGAGTAGGATCAGACCGGGCGCATCTGAGAAACATCCCGAGGCTTCAGCGAGGCCTCGGGATGTTTTGCGTCCACATCACAACCACACAGTATTCGCACACTAACTTCACGCTACTTGTATATTTTCACACGCCAACAACGGCTATTATTACTAGATTATTAAATCCGCGAAGTGTTGTGCCAGCTAGAGGAGCATACAATGCCTATGCCTGCATGTCGCATTCTCCTGGCCGATCACCAAGCGCTTTTTCGCTCGGGTCTGGCGAGCACACTCGCAGCAGTCTCTGATGCGGTTGTTCTCGAGGCAGCCCATGGGTCACAGATCGAGGTTGTGCTGCACGAAGCCCCCTGCGACATCATATTCATGGACCGCTATCTTCCAGGCATTGATGCGATGGCGTTCTGTGAGCAGGCGATCGAGCGCAGGCCGGAGCTTCAGATTGTGTTGCTCGTGCCGTACGAGGCCGAGGCAGCGGCTCTTCAATACGCGACGCTCCTCCAGGGTGGAGCGGGGTGTCTCTCAAAAGAGCTCGAGCCGGCGGCATACATCGAGACGGTGCACCAGCTACGTCAGGGACACGTGCTCTTTGACTCGACGAGCATCCGTCGCGCAACACGACGCGAGCGCGGCCAAACACCAGGTGATCGCTTCGATATGCTGACCGTACGCGAGCACGAGGTGCTGCGGCTTGTGGCGACGGGTCAGACCAATCAGTCCATCGCCTCGAAGCTGGGAATCAGCTACCACACGGTGCTCAAGCATATCAGCAACATCTTTAGCAAGCTGCACGTCAGCAGCCGGGTGGAGGCCGCGCTCCTATGGCAGGGCACCGAGCAGGCACATGTCGTGAAGGAGCAGGTTTCGCACCCGCCGGCAAAGGTGGGAAGGCCATGGGAGCGCGCCAAAGTGTGAGACCGTGCAGCGAGCATAGGTATCAGAATGCACGCAACACGTACACAACCTTACGGCGAGCGACCTAGAAGCTAGGTGCGAGGTTCGGTATGCTTGTGTATGCGCGGGCCGCTGGCAAATGATCGCGGCCAGCACGACACCGGCGGCCAACAAGGAACCTGGACATGACGTACCAGAAACGATCTGCACCTGCGATCGAACTGCTGCTCGAGCCACACATCTACGCCTACCGCGATCTCGCGGACGCCATAGCGATTACGGCACGTCAGGTGAGCGCGCTGATTGCCTCTGAGCAGGATCCCTCGCGCAAACCGATCGACGCGCTGGCGTCACTCAGCCCCGGGCTTCGGGCTGGTCGGCCGCGGACCTCGCTCCTGACGCCGGCGTGCCTCCTCGGCTGGTATGTGGCCAAGGCAGACGACGACGGCATCATCCGGCTCAGCGGCCTCGAGATCTCCTCGCTGCTCGGGGTGAGCGTATGGCTCGTCTACCGGCTGGAGCGTGTGCTGCGTCAGCTCGGCGCGATTGAGCGGCGCCGCTCCACAGACGGCAGCCGCTCGTATGTGAAGCTCAGCTGGCGCGATAGCATGTTCGGGTCCACAAGCACGCCAGTAGCCAGCATTGACCAGGCGGCGTAAGTAGTAGAAGGAGCGATGCTATGACCGCGCGCTCTCTCCGTATTCTTATCGCCGACGACGACGC